>NZ_JAVRCI010000074.1:0-25115 GCF_034530835.1 Nostoc sp. DedQUE12b
TTTACTTTGGTAGCAAGGTCAGAGGCTTTCTTTGTAGCATCTGCAACTTTCTTTGCATTAGCAGCAGTTTTTTTAAGAGACTTCATGCGTTTAGCAGCTTCTTTCGCACCAGACTTCGACATGAATTGAGATGTTATCCGTTTTGCCCTTTTGGCTTCAAGTAACATCTTTCCCGGTTGACCATTAGCATATTTAGATAGTTTGTAAGATCTTAAAGCACTAGGGGATATCTGCTGAGAAACTACCATGATTACTCATCTACGAAGAAGTCAATAATTGCTGAGAAAATATT
This sequence comes from Nostoc sp. DedQUE12b, assembly GCF_034530835.1. NCBI lineage: Bacteria > Bacillati > Cyanobacteriota > Cyanophyceae > Nostocales > Nostocaceae > Nostoc > Nostoc sp. DedQUE12b. Next base: position 293 of record NZ_JAVRCI010000074.1, read on the forward strand.
TTGTGATTGATTAGCTATTTCAGTGTGTTCTGTTGCAGCGTCTAATAAATCTTTTACGTCGTCAATAACAGTTTTGAGTACGCCGCCAAGTTCAAGAATGTCTGTTTCTGCTTTTTTCAACCTTTTCAAAATTCCTGAAAGGTCAACGCTTCCATCCTCTTGATGACCTTCACAACACTGCTGCTGCTTGCGTTCCAGTTCCCGTATGCGCTGATTCTGTGCATCAATTTTGCGATTTAAAGCTGCCAAGCCAGCATCGATATCCTTACAAACTTCTGCCATTATTGACCTACCTTGTTAGCCATATTTTTCAGGCGATCGCCCGTTTCTTTGCACGGGATACAGCAATAACCTGGGTATTTATTATGAATGCATTTGTGAAAACCTTCTGGACAATCATCGTCACAAGTGACGGTGTATGTAGGCTTGGTTGAATACTTTCTAGTAACAACTCGTCCGATGGCATCGGTTACAGAAAGTACCCAGTCAGAGGAATACTGTCTAACAATGGAAGCATTGCCAGGGTAGAGAATGTCAATAGTGGGATTCACCCATATACCATTAACCAAAAATTTAAGTGCTGGACATTGATTGCTAGTATTAGGATCTTGATAAGTAAAGCCTATCAACTCAACAAATCCGTCGTATTCTCGCACCGCAAAATTTCCTAGTCCACCGCATGTAGCACTGTTTAACCCTTCACCTTGAATTTGAGCAGATTGACCGTGTTGCAAAGTCACATTTACTCCGGGTGCATTAGAGATAATTTTCTCTACTACTTGACCGCCCAAAGATACTGTTATTGTTGCCTTGGTAGCGCCATTACAAAACGTCATTACGCCACCTTGATTATATTAATTTGCGTGTAGATTTCACTTTGACCTGATATATTTATTGCTGCTCCAAGCAAATTTGTCTCGGATCTAGAAGAAGTAGCACGAAATCTTACTCTGAATGATTGCTCTTCGCTTGAGATAATAATCTGCCCACAAATGCGACTCCATTCAACACTAGATACAGTTGAATATTCAGCAGTGCCTAACAACACTAGTGCGGCAGTAGTACTATCTTCAATCCATGCTCTAAACTGTGATATAAAATACCCAGGAACAAGAGCATCAATGATATAAGTTCCTGTTGTTAGCGTGAATATATTTGAATTCAGAGTCAACCAAGTTGCTGAATTCACTACTGTATTAATATCTCTTGTAATAGTAGTATTTGCAGTAGAATAAACTCCGGCATTCGTGCCTTGAGATTTAATATCAGCAATCTGTGCAAATGCTATTTTATTACCCCCACCGATACCCTGTAAAAAATTTTCACGGGTGATATGTCTGGTAGTGCCATCTGCTTGCTGAGTTGGGATTAAGTCACTATTTGCGGGAGTTGTTAACTCTGTGCCCAAGTCTTTAATCTGCTTCACGGTAATTTTCTAAAATAATTGTTTTTGTTAGATAAACGTTGGCGTTACGTTTTTTGGCGTAGGCATCCCAGCGAAACATCTCTAGCAGTTCATATAACTGCCGATTGTCATATTCAATTGGGGCGTTGTTTTCGTCTGTAATCATATTGCCGTTTTCGTCTGCTAGATAGCCTTGAAAATTGCTGAGAGCGTGCAACAAGATTGCTACAAGTAATTGTTCAGCGCCATTGTTTGCTGTAGGAGTTAGACTAACTGCCGATAAATCTGATTTTTTAATAATCAGTTCATCGGCAGTTTGCACAGCATTAACACCAAATAATTCAATTAATGTTAATGTCTGCATTTTTTAGTAATCGTCTGGATCGATAACATCTGCACCCGTCAGTAATTTATCTACCTCAATACTGATAGTGTTTCTGAGGTAGATGGCATTGTTGCGGGTCGTGATACTAGGACTAAACCCGTCTGTGATGGCAATAGATTGGTCAGCAATACAGTTCGTGGCAGTTAGCCGCCTGCCAATCACGCTTATTCGCGTTTACTGCTTCTTCTCTGTTCATAAGTCATTTGTCATTAGTCATTGGGCATTGGGGAATTAGGAGTTAGGAGCGCCAGGAGCGGATTAACTTTTCAATTTCCACCGGGGCTAGTCCATCCGCGATCGCAATCTCAACCTCCTGCTTCCGACTTTGGGCCAGCTGCGATCGCACATTACCCCCGGCGATATGCCGATGCTTAATCTTCCTCCCGGTCTTCCAGCAATAGCGGTAATAATGGTTGTCTTTGCGATTACTTGGACAGTACTTTTCTACCCAGTGAAGATGTTCTGGAATAGCTTTTATGTGTTCTGGAACATCGGTATAGTCCCCCAATCCTGGGGTTTTTTGTTCTGGAACAGGATTTCGTGTATCACGTTCCAGAACAAGAGCTGGGCGATCGCCCCCGGTTTTGTGCGAGTGATTACTGATTAATTGGCTTGAGTCTGTGTCCTGTTCCAGAACATGGGCTGACTTGCGATCGCCATTGGTTATTTCATCCCAGTAAGAATCAAAGGGGAGGGGGGGAGCCGCAGTTTCTTCGATCGACTCTACCGCGAACAATGTCAGCTGCCTGGGGGCCCCTGCGTTGTCGGTTTCCGTCATAATTAGGTTAGTGATTCTATGCCGCCACAGTGCTGTAAGCAAGCACTGTGGTGAATTTTTTAGATTTCGGAGTTAGGCGATCGCTTTGGTGGGCCAAAGTCGTTCGGTAATTCATCTATGCGATCTATGTTTAGTTCGCGGCACAAATTTTTGAGTTGAGACATGGTGAGCCTCGCTTCAGTTTTACCCGATATCCAGCGCTGATAAGTCGCTCGTGGAATACCGCAACGCATTGCCAGCTCATCCTGAGTTAGTTTGGTTCGTTCTATCCTCAGAGTGTCCAAAGGTGAATCACTCTCCTGCTTTTGCTTTCGATTTCTTGATTCCATTGTAACCTTATATGTCTCATTTTGATGCCTCTAGTTGACATAAGCAATTTGAGGTCTCATAATGAGACTTGAAAGACAACACGAAACCAGTCCGATGTAACTGACTCGGTAAGGGACAGGTATTTTGGCTGGTTTCACCTAAAGTGTCTCATCTCAGTAGCAAATGCCAAATCCGGGAAAATTAGCACTTTGTGTAATAGCCGTTGAAAGCTGATGAAGAGTGTTTCAGGCTACCAGTGTTCCGTAAGTGGTGAAGTCAGTGATTTGACACCTGAAGTGTTTGTCTATACAAGTCGCGGCTTAGATAAAAGCTGGTGACGTGCATTTGTATGCGGCCGCAATCTGTAACCGACCTTAGTAGGGCATTCCACATTTTCCAGGGGCTTGATGCCGACGTGGTGACACGGTGGGCTGTGGAAATTAAGACCTGGGTGAAAATCCCGCAGAGGCTGGCGTGTAGGTAATGGCTCACGCACAGATGCACGATCGCGAAATTGCAAATCACCGTGTGGTTATGCAATTCCTCACAGTTCTTATGAATTTCGCGCAAACCTGCGGCCGGTCGCACTTTTTTATATGACTGAAACTAAAGGAAAGTATGTAACACGAAAAAAACGGATACGCCAACTAGAAAAAGAAATTGAGCAGTTGAGGGCCCAGGTTAAAACCTTAACCGAACTGCTTGACGATGCCCACGGGATAATTTATCGTTCCCGTCCTGGCTTGGCGCGTGCCGTTGAGCGAGATTTCCATGAGGAGTTATTGCCATCAGAATTACCGATCGCAGCGCTGCGGACTAAAAAATCTTCCCGGCGCAGAATCCGAAATTTATCAATAGCACCCCGCGCCGACTTGGTGATGGGTCGTGATTCTAATGGGCGTTTAGTTGCTAAACCCAAGAGGTAAACATGGGCAGAATCAAAATCCGGTTATCAGGACATCCCACTGATGTAGAGGCTTTTGGAAACTTCTTAAGAAAAACCAGCACATACGTTACTGCTCTCAAAATCATCAGCATAGGAGCAAACAGACCCATGCGCGAAAGCACAGATGTGTTTAGCTACGGTGAAGTTGAATTTGATAGCAGCGCAATGGCCGCCTAATTATTAAGGGCACGGCTAAATCTTCACCACCGCGCCCTCAAGCTTGACTATTTTTACAGGAGGAATATGCCTATGAAATAACTTTCATTTATATGAGCCAAAAGTAGATTATTCCACAAAAAATCAGTCACCAGCTGATTGGTTGACTGATTTTACTTGCTATCAAATTTAAATTATGCAGATTAAACAACGCAAATCTGATGTATTACTTTCCAATGACTTCCTGTCATATTTGGTTGTCGCTTATGCCCTCGTCACAGAGGATTTAGCAAAACACACAGGACAACCTGCAATTGTTCACCGAATGAAATATCTCGACCTTGGTCAACAAAAGTTTCATCAATTTTCTGATGAGGAATTGCACCAGTTTTTAAGAGACAACTACCCAACCTAATTTACCAACAGCATTTACCTATGACTTATCAACAACAGCTTTTTGATTGGATCGTTGTCAAACAAGTAACGCCTTGCAACTGGGTTATCTTGTCACAATTCCGCCGCCGCAATGACGCGGAGGGGTATCAAAAAATCATGAAAAGTCTTTCGTCTAACCCCGTTGAAGTGGTTTTCCGCAACCGCCTTACAGAGTTTGGTTTGGAGGGTTAATTGAGAGCGATCGCGCTGTTAAGGAGTGCGATCGCTGATGAATTCATCTACCCAAACACTTCAAACGTGTACAAGTAAAAAATATCACATTTTGAGCAAATGCAAGTAACAACCATCACTTACCAAAGAGTTCTAAATCTCGGCGACTACAATTCGTGCAGATTAGAGAAAACTGCCGTAATACCTGATGACTATGAAGACCAAGAAATTGCGACACAAAATCTTATAGAAAGTGTTGAGCGCCAAATTCATGAGAAGGCGATACACAAGCTAATTGATGAGGAAATCAGAGACAGGAAGAAAGAATTAACGGCTCTTAAGGTAGAGGTTGAGAATTTAAAAAATGAACTCCAAAGACTTGGAAAAATCAAGGATCAGCCAGACTCAGATGATATTCCCGATGGATTTTAAATGAAAAATATTACACATTTCTCATGTATGACCCCTTAACCCTTAATGATTTTAAGCATATTTTATACATCATCAGGGACAACCATAAAAAGTATGACTCTTTAACTCACAAGCAAGTGCGTGTTTATTTGAACTGTATGCGCGACTTGTGGTCATCAGAAGAAATGTCATACATCCCTGATTCCTACTACCTGCCATCTATCAAGTTTCACTTTTATGCGATGTCGTGCAGGATTTCGCATGAAAAGCGGGCGTTTCTTGCAAGTCAATTACTCAATTTGCTCCTACAGCTAGAACACCCCAACAAATCAAAACAACAAGACACTGTTGTTCAGCTCGAAGCTGACCAACAGTTAAAACAACAAGATAATCTGACCGAGGAGGAACCCGACCCAGATGACATCCCTTTTAAGGTTGGGGGCACTTCCCAAAATGTGCGCGGTGTCCCCGCCGGATTTTAGCTGAAGTTTTGTTAGGCGAACGCCTCCCTACCAAAGAATGCGATCGCCACTGATCAATACCAAAATTACTTTACCAAAATGCACACCATAGTTAACACCCCATCCGTGTTTAGTTGCAAATTACCCGCAGCTGGTTGGATTAACCTAGCTCAAATACGTCAAATTCAGTTTGAAGACTTGCCTACCCGTGTTGCAGCTGTGACATGGCACAACGGCGACAAGCAAATATTCTTTGGTGAGGATGCTGTTGCTTTAATCCAAAGTTGGCAAGATGCAGCAACAGTTGTAGACCAACGCTGCAATTGTAATTATCGGCTCAAAAATCGGAGGTAAATATGAGTCAAGCCGCTATTACTCGCGGTAAAGAAATTATCAAGAATGCCATCCGCGAAACTCTACGGGGAGAAGTGGCTAAAATTCCCGTTGCTGATGAAGCCAATCTGCGCTTATTTGAGCAAGCACTCAGGAGTTTTGATATACAGCGAATGCTTGTACAGAAAAATGTGTTAGTTGAGTTTTACATTCCAGAACTGCCGATTGAACAAGGTAAAAAATGGATGCTGAAATTTATTAATGAAGCTCCAGCAGATATCCGTGAAATTGTTTTTCCGTACCACGTGCGTGACTGTGCTGATGCACAAGCCGCCTTGGAATCGCCAGAAGTCCAAGCAGCATTAAGCGCCCGAAACATCACAGCATCAATCCAGAAAATTGATGATGGTAACGATCCAAAAATTGTTATCGCCACTTATGACCAAGTAATGAACGGAGAATTGGACGTATTTTTAGAGAATTTAAAACGCAATGAATAACAATATTCCCGAACCCGATCCAACCTGGGATTATTACATTGAATGGCACAAGTTAATTAAGGCTAAAGCTCAGTTAGATAAATTAATTGAGTTTATCTCAAAGGTTGAAAATGCCACAGAAGAAACTCAAAAAATACTAGTAAAGCACTTACACTCAATTTCCGACACTCTCGAAAGCATATAACCGCCTGATGAGGCTAGCTGAGACACTAGCCGAAACGGTGGCACTAAGAAGCCACCGTCGCGGATTGTGTCCAAAGCATCCGCAAGTTAATTAGAGAAAGTGCAGCGTTCAGAGTGAACTGCACCACTGAATTGTGGCGTTTATATTTTCATGCGCCGCACTACTCTTATTAATTTCCCGAATGCGTTTACTCCTGAATCGCGCCCCTCAAGCGTGGGGCGTTAGGGTGATTCGTGCGCTATTAAGTTCGGGTAAGTCAAAGGATGCCAGTCCTTGAAAACCACCATTAAGCTACGCAGAACCATGACAATAGAATTAACAATTCTGGGAATTGATGTTAGTAAATCGAGTATAACCACTCATATTTTAACACAATATCCCAAGGGCGGATTGCAGGCATATTGGAATAAAACCAGAAATAAAGCATCTACTTTGTATCCGGCTTTTTACTCCAATCCTGATGCTAAAAAGAAGCAAAAATCAGCGTTTGACTTTGCTGATTACCTAGCAGAAATCAAGCCAGATTACGCAATTTTGGAACCTACAGGAAACCACTATTCAAGACTGTGGGCATCCATCCTCAATAAGTTAGAAATTAAAATTCTCTGGGTTGGTCATGTGGAATTGCGCCGTTACCGAGGTGGGAAAAATTTACCTAATAAGAGCGACCCCGCCGATGCTTTAGCAATGGCCGCCTACGGTCACGATCCAGATCACCGACTAGAAAATGGTGAACTGAATTTGAGGTATTTCCTCATGCACCGCCCCGAACCAATCGACGAGCTGCGGGATCTGTGTCAGCAACTCGAACATCTCAACCGGGTGCAATCGCCAATTGTGAATTATGCCCGTCAACTGTTGGCGTGGCAGTTCCCAGAAGTGGCGCACACTAGGAGCGCATCTACCAAGCCAGGATTGCTACCGCCCCTTTGGGCATGGTTAGCTAAGAGGCTGGAAATTTCGCCAGCTGGGAAAACCCGAATTGAAAATCGCTATAAAATCTCCATTGCCAAGGACTACGACATTGAGTTTGACCCAATTCTCGAACTACACGCTGGTTGGATGTGCGATATCTCACTTTTTGAGCAGCACTTAGAAGCGAGAATCACTCAAATGCTGTATCTGAGTGAATTTAAGCCATACATGACCGTGTTTGATAAGTTCGGTTTTGGGTTGAGAGTGCGATCGCGTTTACTCACCAGAATTTACCCCTTTGAGTCATTCTTGGGTGTCAATGGCAAGCCAGTCATTGAGTATGAGGTTCGGGAGGTGAAAAAAACGGAGCGCGATCGCAAAAATGGAGAAACCACCGTAAGACGATTAGCCGGTGACACCAAACGAATTAAACGCAACCGCAGCCGCGACACTTTCAAAATGCGTTTGGGTATGGGAACGGTTTTAGAACAGTCTGGAGATGGGCTTGTAGAAAAGGCTAGCGGTTCGTCGCTGTGCCGAATCAGCCTGTGGCAGTACGTCTTAACCGGCGTGGAAACTGGAAGGCTACCAGAAAACGAACTGACCAAGGAATTGATTAGCTACCGTGACTCACTCAAAGCTAACGTCACCGAACAAGGTGAAAAGCTGCTAGGCGGTAAACACATTCAGGGAAAGCTGATGAGTAAAGTAGTAAACCTACTGTTCCAAGAATTGTGTAAAATAATTCCTCTGACCTGATGCGATCGCCCTTCATTTGTATGAAGGGTTTTTAAATCTCTCAAACTTTCAGTTACCCTGAACTGTAAGTGTGAATATTACAGACTCATGTAAGTTGAGACAGCCAATAATAGCGCTTAGATATTACTGTTAAATTATCAGGAGCAAAGCGCGATTCTCTTGTGGAGAGGCTGCGCGATCGCGTGCAGAATATTTACAGTGTTGCCTAAAATTATGGATAATTCCCCAGTGGTCGCTCAAGCAGATGCATCCTTACCAAATTACACTCAGGAAAATACACGAATAGTGGAGTCAGCAGCTGGCTCGAATTCACCACCGAAGCAAAAGGTAGGAACTGACTTTGACTCTCGCATGATGCTGCGGTGTTTGGAACTGGCCCGTCGCGCTTTAGGGCGGACTTCGCCAAATCCGCTAGTGGGAGCGGTGATTGTCAAGGATGGCGAGATTGTAGGCGAAGGGTTTCATCCTCGTGCAGGTGAGCCTCATGCAGAAGTGTTTGCCTTGAAGGAAGCAGGCGATCGCTCTCGTGGTGCAACAATCTATGTCAGCCTCGAACCTTGCAATCATTACGGACGTACTCCCCCTTGTTCGGAAGGATTGATCGAAGCAGGGGTGGCAAAAGTAGTAGTGGGTATGGTTGATCCCAATCCGCTGGTAGCTGGAGGTGGCATCGCCCGTTTACGGGCGGCGGGGATCGAAGTGTTGGTAGGAGTAGAAGAGGAAGCTTGCCGTCAGCTAAATGAAGCTTTTGTGCATCGCATTCTCTATAAGCGACCTTTGGGAATTTTAAAATATGCCATGACTTTAGATGGGAAAATTGCTACTACCTCTGGTCATAGCGCTTGGGTGACAAGTCAAGAAGCCCGCAGCGAAGTACATCTAGTGCGGGCGGCTTGTGATGCCATAATTGTCGGCGGTAATACAGTCCGGCAAGATAATCCTTATTTAACCAGCCATCAGATAGGGGCACATAATCCCCTGCGGGTGGTAATGAGTCGCCATCTCAACTTACCGGCAAGTGCCCATCTGTGGCAAACTGGGGATGCTCCAACTTTGGTGTTGACACAGAAGGGTGCTAACCCCGATTTTCAAGAACTGTTGCTCAAACAGGGTGTGGAGGTGGTGGAATTAGCATCACTGACACCGGATAAGGCAATGGCGTACTTATATGAACGAGGTTTTTGTAGCGTGCTGTGGGAGTGTGGTGGTACTTTAGCTGCTAGTGCGATCGCTCAAGGAGCAGTACAAAAAGTTTTAGCATTTATTGCCCCAAAAATCATTGGTGGTAGTATTGCTCCCACACCAGTGGGCGATTTAGGTTTTACTACCATGACTGAGGCGTTATCTTTAGAACGTGTTCGTTGGCGTGTAGTAGGCTCTGACTGCTTAGTAGAAGGTTATTTGTCCCAAAAAGCTAATAGTCAACAGTAATAACGCTTGACGAGCAATCTATTTATCTTGATTTTGCAATCATGAACACTGGCGTTCATGGGCAAGATCGCGTATAAGGGCTAGTCGAGATTGAATGTAGTGGCTAAGAAAATCAGTTTCGTTAGAATCTAACAACACTTGCGTTTCGGTTTGTTTCACTAACCACTGCACCAAGCTAGCATCATCCAGTTGTAAAAGGAGCTTGGCTTGAGCGGTTTCAACCACTGACCAAAGCTGACGCATGATTGTAGGAGTCATCAGACCTCAATTGAATAATTTAGCTTTGCTGTCTTCAGATTACACAATTCCAATCGAACTTTACGACATGAATGTAGAAGCTGAGACAAGTATTATTAAAAACTTAATAATGGTATTTATAACTTTATGAAGATTAAGAATTTGAAACTTAGTTTGAAAATCTGTCTTTAAACATTGGATCAACTGCAAAGACAGATTTTCAGGACTTAGAGGATGTTTTAAAAGCGTATTTTGCTTTCATAATGATCGCAGCAAACAATTTTGGTATATGGCTAGAACCTTAATTTGTCTTTGCAGTTGATCCAAATCAAAAGGGCAAAATTATACCTTTCAGGACTTTTAAAACAACCTCTTAAGTATACGCAGTTAATGAAAACTTATTATACTTTTGTTTTCTCTTTGGAAATCAGATAGATTTCACTGACTATTTTCAAAAACTGATATCTTGCGCGGTAGGCACAGAAGATTAAAATTACTAAAGTCTGCCAATTCATTAATATAGAACTATTTTGAGTCCCTAGCACGACGGCAATAACTATAAATCCAAACAAAACGAGAGTAACCATCTTATGGGGTAAATCTTTTAACCACTCACTATTCACTAAACGATAAACAAAATAGCGTATCCAACGACTAATTACTTCTGCTATGAATAATATCGCCCCGATGATATTGGTTTTTGTCACTACCAGAAAGCCAAAGTACTTGTAAGCTTGCAATAAAAAGTAAAGCCAAATTCGTGTCTGCTTATCAACATGGTTGTAAACATAAAAAGTCGCTCTTACGACCAGAAGTATACCGATCCAGAATGCCATCTTAGTTAAAACTGTTACTAAGTCAATAGCACTAAGTTCAAAAGCAAAACTATTATCACTTGAGACAACTTTAGTCAATTCCAGAACAATTAATCCGGGAACAGCGAAAATTACAGACCAAAGCCAAGCTTGCCATACACTGATTCGGTTCTTATATTTTTGGTACGTTTCTGAAAGCGTTGGGTTTTTCTCAAACCGTTCAGCAATTATGTCATTTTCCACATAGCCTAGTTCATAGATGCACCAGAAAGAAAGTACTAAAAAGAGCATACTGATGGCATGAAGGATTGGTTGGCTATTCACCCAACTCAAAGCTATGATTAAAACCACAAGATCGTCTAATAATATCGCTTTGAGAAAATATTTCTTACCTGGCCGCTTCGCCCGCTCTAGATACAAAAATGGAATATAAAGATCGGACATAGCGGAAACATAGTTTGCTTCTGGCCAAATAACTAAGCATGGAGTTGCTACACATGCAAGTAATGGGTTATCATCTTTTGAATCTGTGATTGCGATCGCACGGGTAACTTCATTTTCACCCAATGATGCTGTCACCAAGAAGTGTTTTCCTCGCTGTCTATCTATCGCTCCCTGCCAAAATCGACAAGCTATGACATCATGAAAATTTATAGGTAAGTGTTTGGACAGCGAACGAACAATGAAATCAAACCCTTGGGTGGTAAGTATTACACGTGAATCTGGATTCTTAGTAAGTGCCTCGACCAGGGTAGTGTTCCCATAAGCTTGAGCTAGCTGTTTAGCCCGCCATTGCCACAAAATTACAGTCCAAGGAAAAAGCAGGGTTGCGACTAAAACTCTCATCCAATCTCGTGACACCTCTCCTTTAAATTCCCCTGGCAACCAATTCCAGGGTTTGAGAAAATTCAACAATGTAAGTAATAACCACCCAAGTGGGCGGGGTTGTAATGTGTTGAGATACTCTTGTGTTGAATTGCGGAGGAAGATAGTTTCATCTAAATCTACTAGGATAGATGTACTACTTTGTGCTGATTCAATGACATTTATTACATCAGGTACGGAAGTTTCATGGCTGAGTGCATTTATCATAAGGCTCATAAGTTGATGTACTTGATGTGCTGATGCAATTTTCAGTTGTGTCAATTCTCTAAGAGATTAACACTGTTTGGCTATAGATGGATTTACAAAATCATGTAAATCTGAATCCCAAATGCTAATGTAAATAAAATTACATTGTTGGCGGATAATCTGACCTTTGACTGAGCCATTTTTAAAACGAAAATTATCAGATTGGCGCTGTTGTACTTGTTTGAGTCCCTGCTTAATTTCTTCAGTGGCTTGCCCTGCTAACATTCCATTTAAGGTAGTTTCCATTACTTCTGGGTCTACCGATTGGGCAAAAGATACCTCAGTTTGACGCAGCGTTTTAGAATTACGATCAAATAAGTAGCCAAGGTCAATTTTGTTTGGCACAAGTTTGTAAACGACAGCACGAGTATTGCCCCATGCGCCTCTTAAATCTTGATTTGGTTTGCCGAGGGTAGCTTCTACGATGTTTCTTGTTGTACCTGTAGGGAATGCAGGAACGCTTTGTTTGCTGGCAGTGGCAGCTAATTTACTGCGCGGCTTGTTTTGTGGTGTGGAACGCGTTTCTGGTGTGGGAACTGCACTTGCCTCATTCTCTGGTTCTGGCTGTGGTGTAGATACTGCTATTGGTGCTGGAGTCTCTGAAGTTATAGGCTCTTTTTCTGACTGTGGTATGGGTACAACCGGGAGATTAGAGGTTGGCCGCTGTCGTGGTGATGAGCTAGGAATAACTGGAACTGGAGAAGTTTGGGAGGAAACGGGTGGTTCGGTAGATGCAGGAGTGGGAAAAGATTCTGGCGATGGCGTGGGACTTGTGGCAATGTTTGTTTCTGGTTGTTGCTGACGAATGATGCTAGGAATTACTACTGCACCAATCAAGCCGCCTACTAGTAAACTGCCAACAATCACAGTAGGTTTTTGCCAGTTTCTAGGAGAGGAAGAACCTGCGATACCTTCGGTGAGCTTCTCTACGAGACGCTTCGCGAACGCTAACGCAGAATTGTTTTGCGGAGAATATAATGGCTGAGTTTGTCGAGTCGATGCATTGGGAGAAAAACTAACTGTGGGAGTATTTGTAGTTAACTCAGTAGGTATATTACTAGCAGATTGCAGGGCATATAGCATTTTACTGGCAGTACTGTAGCGATCGCCAGCATGAGGCTGAATTGCCTGATTGAGTACTTTTGCCAATTGGGAAGAGATGTTAGGGGCGTGCTGCTGCCAAAGTATTTCCCCAGTTTTTAGATCGGTTACTAGTTCTTGCGGGTGTTTACCAGTCAGCAGATAAATTGCCGTTAAACCTAAACTGTAGATATCAGTGGCGTAAACTGGGCGGCCAACGGCTTGTTCGCTAGGCATATATCCCGGCGTACCAATAACAAGCGATGGCGTGGGGTATCCTGGAGAATTCACTACTGAACGGATTGTTTCTTTGACTGCACCAAAATCAATCAAAACTGGCTCGTTATCAACAGAACGCAGAATAATGTTATCTGGCTTGATATCCCGGTGAATAATTCCCTTACTGTGAACATAATCTAAAACCCAAAGCAGACTCAAAAGAATTTGCCGAACAGCAGTTTCACTCTCAAATCCTTTAGCTTCGACAATTTTCGTCAGGGTTTGGCCGTAAATCCATTCTTGGACGAGGTAAAACTGCCCGTTCTCAGAAAAGTAGGCGTAGAGTTTGGGAATTTGGTGACTGCTTTCACCCAAATACTCCAAGGTTGCGGCTTCCCGTTCAAACCGTTGTTGGATAAGTTGGTAGGTTTGCGGATCATTATTGGTTATTGGTTTTAGTTGCTTGATTACACAGCGACGGCGAGAAGGCATATGGACATCTTCTGCTAGAAAGGTTTCGCCAAACCCACCAGCGCCGATTACCTGGATAATTTGATAGCGATTGTTTAGCAGGGTTATTGTCATGAAAAATTATAAGCGTAGACACCCAGTGCGGAGCCGGAGACTTCTTGTCTTCTCCCAACTTGTCGTCAGACATCGCCCTTTCCAAATGTACATCACATGAGCCAAGCCACGGCGAATATACTCTGGTGAAATTAAATATGCGTTATCTAAAACCCTTGTAGAGACGTAGTAGTGCTACGTCTCTTCATTAGACTTCTTGCAAAAGTCGGGGTAAAGAGGAAGGGGAAAAGGGTAAAGAAACTCAAAATCCTTTCCCTTTAACCTTTTTCCTTTTCCCTAAGAGTGCAAAAATATATTTTTGCAAGAGGTCTATTCTTTTTCAGCACATACAGCGGATTTCAAGTTAGTGAAGTACACAAACTAAGTCTCAAAGCCAGGTACAAAGCCTGTTTGACTTCTGAATTCTGAATTCTGCTGTATCTAATGCAAGCCGATGCATTGGTATCGCAGAATCATTGCCAAATTTAATTCGTTACGAATGAATAAAATACTGTACTAAGTGAACTCTATAGTCTCAACAAACTCTAAAATACTTTCCTTGATGTCTTCAGCCTCTTCTTCAACAGAATCAGGGATTTCACCGTTAATAAAGCTGTGCTGACTGCTAACTATATACAAAAATTCCCCACTGATAAACGTGAGCAATCCCCGGTACGCATCTAATCTGATCGCCGTTCCATTATTTTCTTGCTTAGAAATTGTGGAACCTTTGGGCATATCGATTAACACGTAGTAAGCGCCTCGCAAAGTATTTTCCAGATATTCAGTATATTCCACAGAAGCATCTGGTACATTAGCGAAAATCGCTTGGGGTACATACTTATCCACTAAAATTGTTTGTAAATATTCTTCTTGTCCAACAGACTCCAATTCCTCTAACTGTTCTAAAGGGAAAGGATAATAATCGATTCTCAGCAAAGTACCGATGTCATCAGAAAAGCCAACTACTCCTTCCTGACTCTGAATTCTACCGCCCTGCTGCGGATCAACCGGAATTGGCACGGTAAAATTACCTAAAGGAGATTGATAGGTCTGTTCGCTAAAATCTTCGATGACTACTGTCTCATCTTCATCGTCTGTATATTCTTCATCTTCTGCTTCTTTAAAGGCTGCGATTACCTCCTTGATGATTTCCTCTGCTTCTTCATCTTCAAGTTCTAAAGCTGCTTGTAGCTTTTTGAGGTAGGCTTGTTTCGGTTTGGGGATAGCGAGGTCATCGTCTAAAAGCACTATTACCCCAGCGGCAAAACCATCTAGCACTAATTCATCTGAGAGAGATACTTTGGCGGCATTAAACAGGGGCCCAATTCCCTCTTCTTCTGCAATGGAGATGAGTCTATCAACTATTTCTGCAATTTCATCTTCTGAGTATTCTTCGAAAACCTCGAATTCCCAAAGGATACCCGCTAAACTTTCTGCATCTACCTCTTCAATAAATGAATCTGCGATCGCAGTCACAGTTGCGATCGCCGCCACCGCTTCCTCTGGACTTAGTGATTCCTCTGATGTCTTTGGTGAGTTAAAAACCTTGTCATATTTGGTCATAATTGCTACCTAAATTAATTCCTTGATAGTAATAACAGATTGAAAGTGACAATGGTCAGTTTACCAATGGAGCGAATCTTCTAGAGAAAAAGTTGGCTTATACGTGGTTGACTCAGTATTACTCAGGTGTAACAAAACCTTCTTGACAAACGATCTCCAAGGAATTGAAGTATTCTCACATCTGTTGTCGAATATACACTTAAATACCAGCTAGACTCAATATTTACCGCCGGTCAACTTAATAAAATATTGTAAATTTTTGTGACCGAGCAATTATCGTTAATAATTGCTATATTCCTTTGTTTTTATCCTCTAGCAAATGAATTATATCTATCGATAGAATTATAAACTAGCTAGCGATAGATACCTACACCGTAGGCAGGATGTCACAATACCGAAGTTTGTAGTGACACACAATACTCGAAACGTTGTACTGTTGGTTCTGCAAGTGTGAATTAGATGAAATTTTGAGTTTTTTATGGTACAAACCCCACCATCCCAGTTTTCACCAGATCAATATAAAGTAGATCCTGCAAAGGAAAATGTAGAAGCTCTTATACAAGAACCGCAATTAGATATTGAGATTGCTCTAGAGTTCCTTTACACCAGAGATATTGAATTTCGTCAGGAAACAATTTATTTTCTTGTAGTCGATCGCTTTTATGATGGCGATCCAGATAACAGCGAAGGTGCAAACTCAGAACTGTACGATCCAACTAGACAGGATTGGGGTAAGTACTGGGGTGGCGACTTGCAAGGTGTCATCGATAAATTAGATTATCTCAAAAATATGGGAGTTACCGCTCTTTGGTTAACTCCCCTGTTCGAGCAGGTTGAAGAGTTATTTGTTGGCAATGCAGCAATACATGGCTATTGGACAAAAGACTTTAAACGGCTTAATCCTCGATACATTGCTAACGGGGAGAACCCTTCTTTAAACGCAACTCAAGAAGAAAAAAATACAACCTTTGATCGGTTAATTACAGAAATGCACAAGCGCAATATGAAGCTAGTGCTGGATATTGTCTGCAACCATAGCACACCTGATACTAGCGGTAGTAAAGGTGAATTGTATGATGATGGTGTCAAAATTGCTGATTTCAATAATGATGTCAATCATTGGTATCACCACTATGGCGAAGTGCAAGATTGGGAAGACGATTGGCAAGTACAAAACTGTGAACTATCTGGTCTAGCAACCTTCAATGAAAATAATACGGAATATCGGGAGTATATTAAGTCAGCAATTAAACAATGGCTAGACCGGGGTGTGGATGCACTGCGGGTGGATACTGTCAAGCACATGCCGATCTGGTTTTGGCAAGAATTCACTGGCGAGATGACAAATCACAAACCAGATGTATTCATTTTTGGTGAATGGATTTATAGTAATCCAACTGACGATCGCTCAGTGGAATTTGCCAATCACTCAGGCATGACACTTCTAGACTTTGGGTTGTGCGTGGCAATTCGAGCCGCACTAGGGCAAGGTTCAGAAATGGGATTCCAAACAATTCAATACATTTTTGACCAAGATCATCGCTACAACGGGGCAACAGAGTTAGTTACCTTCATCGATAACCATGATATGTCCCGTTTCCAATCGCTGAATCCCGATCCAGCGATGCTGAAGGTTGCGATCGCCTTAATTATGACCTGTCGCGGCATTCCCTGCATATATTACGGCACAGAACAGTATCTGCATAACGACACTGATGGCGGTAACGACCCGTACAACCGCCCAATGATGGAAAATTGGGATACTGAGAGTGAGATTTATCGTTGCATCAGGCTGCTATCTGGCTTACGACGGCTGAATCCAGCCGTGTCAATGGGTAGCCACTGGCAAAAATACTTAACACCGGATGTTTACTGCTATGTACGCCGCTATCGCGACTCCCTGTGTTTTGTAGCTTTAAACCGGGGAGGAGAAGTTACTTTACCAGAAGTAGAAACAGAATTGCCCGATGGCGAACATACCTGCGTGGTGACTCGCAACAAGTATGAGGTGAAAGATGGCAAGATTTATGACCTAGTACTAGAAGAAAGGGGAGTGCTTGTTTTCAGCCACGTTGGCGAACGGGTAAAAGCACAAACAATTGTCCGCGTTCAACTCAATGGCGTAGAGACCCAACCTGGTGAAATCATTGTGGTGACAGGAGATTGCCCAGAGTTAGGTAACTGGGATATTGCCAAAGCGTATCCTTTAGAGTACATCAACACCAATACTTGGTTTGCTGAAATTCCCTTTAATGAGAGTGCCGGAAATCTCATAGCTTACAAATATGCCATGTGGCGGGAAGGGCGATCGCCTCTACGCGAAAATCTTGTAAATCGTCGTTGGGTGATTGCAAAAGAAGGTACTGTCAAATGGCGTGATACTTGGGCATCGGGAAGAGAATCTTAGAGAGAATAGAATTAGAATAAGGTAGAGTGAAGGATTAAAATTTTGATTCTTCACTCTTGATTATTTACAAATTTTCAGTAACAAAAAATACATAAATAAACGTATCTAACCGCAGTGTGCGCCATAGTGTAGTAGTTAGATACTTTAGTAATTTTGTACTGATGAGACTCTTCTCTTACTGCCTACGTTATGATGATGGCGCGGCTCCTAACCCATTCTGGGAACTTTGCACTCTCGCAATTTGCAAGCCTGTTATCCGACGAGCCGCAAATATTGGAGATTGGGTTGTAGGACTTGGTTCTACACAGTCACCAATTGGGAATATTACCGATTGCATTGTATATGCAATGCAGGTAACGGACAAAATGACATTGCGAAAATACGACGAGTTTTGCCGAATTCATAGTCCTCACAAAATTCCAAAATGGAACAGCAAAATATTTGAGTATCGTGTTGGTGATTGCATCTATGATTACAGTCAAAGAGAACAACCAGTATTGCGACCGAGTGTTCATGACATCAGTAATCAAAAAACAGATTTAGGCGGTATAAATGTTTTGATGTCACGGCACTTCTACTACTTCGGAGATAAGGCTGTTCATTTACCTGCTTCGTTCACTCCACTTGTTCATAAAAACCAAGGACATAAATCGACAGCCAATCAGCCATACGTAAAATCATTTGTAACTTGGATCGATAATTTAGGGTACACGCCTAATCAAGTACATGGTGAACCTCAACTCAAAAACGAATTTATTTTCAACCCAGATATCAGCGGTTTCTGTGCCCAACGCAACCTGCAAGATGACGATGCTAATGAGAGGAGTAATTGCTAGATTACTTTTGTGAGATTATTCCTGGGTCAACATTGAGCGAAAATATGAGAAATATCGCCAAAAGCAGAGAAGGTAACTGTTGATGAGTAAAACGACACTCTACAATCAGGACTTTCTGGTGTGGACACAGCAACAAGCTGAATGCCTAAAGAAAGGACGCTGGGCTGAGTTAGATGTTAAACATTTGGTAGAGGAACTAGAGGCTTTGGGTCGGAGCGAACAAAAAGAACTTGGAAGTTATTTACAGGTGCTTTTAATGCACTTACTCAAATGCCAATATCAACCAGAGCGAAAAACTAAAAGTTGGATTAACACAATCTCAAACTGCCGAAACCAAATTCAAGATTGCTTAGAAGATACTCCCAGTTTGCAGCGCCTTCTAGAAGACAGGGAGTGGATACAGAAATATTATCGCCGCGCTCGTCGAGATGCCGCAAATGAGACTCAAAAGCCAATAGAAACTTTTCCCCTTGAGTGTCCTTTCACTATGGAACAACTTCTCGATCCTGAATTTATCTAAGTACAATTTTGCGTAAAAGCGTAGCGTTTTTAATGCATGGGGATGCAATGGCATTGTAGGGCACGCATTAAGATTGTATCGGGATGCAATGGCATTGCAGAGGGACGCATTAAGATTGTATCGGGATGCAATGGCATTGCAAGGTATTGCCTTTCTTTAATTCGCTACGAATTAATGAAATGCTGTATTAAGTTAAACTGGTGAGATTCAGTAACTAGGCATAGTAGGCATAATTAAACATAAAATAAAATCCTAGTTTGTAGTGAGTGATTCATCGCTCAAAATAAAGATTATCAGCTTCCTCAAGGTGAGAGAACACTACTGTAATTTAACATTGTGGGTGCATAGGCTAGCAAAAACCGCAGGCATCGCACATTCATCGCAAACTTATAATATTGATGATATTTATCCACCTCTGACTTTTTATTGCGATAATTCCCAAGGGGGACGCGCTCTCCACTGGTCAGTTAAAGGGGGATAGATGACACTCAAGCGGTTGGTTTTATTTTTTGTGATGACGCCGATAGCAGTTCTGTTGGCAGTTTCAGCTTTATTCGGTAGTTGGCAAGAACCTCAATTTCAAAGTCGCCTGGAACTATACCAAACAAATATTGCTTTACAAGCTCAAGCTTGGCAATCAGAAGATAGCAGTGATGACAAACTCCAGGCGGTTCGGGAAGCAATACTTGGTGAGCAACCCCTAGAAAGCGCTACAAAGCAGTATCAGGAGGCGCGTCAATCTGTTCAAGCTAATTTAGACAAAGTTAACAATAAACTTGCACAATTACGCTCTCAAGCTGAAATAACTCCCACACCTCCGAAACCTCTACCGGACGCTCCTCCCAGTATTAAAACACCTAAACAGGGACAGCAACAGTTACAACAGTCTTTTAAAGAATTACAAAAATTACTGGCTGAATTAGACCTGCGCTTGGGAATCTTACAAGCACAGCAAGGACAGACAGATACAGCCTTCAAGACTTGGAGCGAATTACAACAACGCTCAGATATTAATCCAGGGTTTGGGGAAACCGCTGCTGTATTGACAGGACTGTGGAGCAATCCTCCCCGTATCCTCCCAAATGCTCAAGAACCAATTCAAAAGAATTTAGAAGGTTGGTTTCGCTCTACTGCTTTGGTTAAGTTATACCAGCTCCAGCAACGACAAGATGCGTTATTAGCAATAAAAGCTGCACAACAAGAATCTTCTGCTCAAGCAGTGGCGAAATTGGCAGTTATTGGCACTATTCCCACTTTGGCAGCTTTAATTGGTTTAATACTGCTGATTTTATTATTTGCTCAACGCTTGTTGAAAGGAAAAGCCTCGTTATTAGCTCAAAATGGTGATATTCCTTGGTCAACGCCTTGGGGTGGTGAAACGGTTTTGCAGGTTTTTATCGTCGGCTTTTTCTTCATGGGGCAAATTTTTGTGCCCTTAGTAATATCGTTGCTACCCATACCGCGTCCCATTGGGGATGTGCGACTTCAGGCATTTTCTGTATTGGTTAGTTACTTCTTGGTGGCATTAGGTGCGCTGTTAGTACTGTATTTCTCTCTCAAGCGCTTTTTTCCACTACCAGAATTCTGGTTTCGCTTCCGTTTTCAAGATAACTGGTTTTTGTGGGGACTGGGAGGCTATTGCACGGCTTTACCTGTAGTTGTGGTGGTATCTTTGATTAATCAGCAGCTATGGCAAGGACAAGGTGGGAGTAATCCTCTGTTGCAACTAGCCCTGGAAAGCCAAGATGGTATCGCACTTGGCATATTTTTCTCCACAGCTGCGATCGCAGCTCCATTTTTTGAAGAAATCCTATTTCGCGGTTTTTTGTTACCCTCTCTAACTCGTTACTTACCCGTGTGGGGATCGATTTTTATCAGTAGTTTGTTGTTTGCGATCGCTCATCTCAGCTTATCGGAAATTCTCCCCCTGACCGCATTGGGCATTGTGTTGGGAGTAGTTTACACGCGATCGCGCAATCTCCTCGCTCCTATGCTCCTCCACAGCCTTTGGAATAGTGGTACGCTATTAAGCTTATTCATTTTAGGTAGCAATTAATACTAGCAATCTACTGTTGCCAAAAATAAAAATATCTGATTTTATCACCATAGGTAGAGACAATTTACTAGTAATAATTGGTTATAAGCATAAAAACTAGCTGAAAACCCAATTACGATAATGGCAAAAGTAAATTAAAGAATGCTATTAACATAGACAACAAACTATCTAGTTAAGCATTTATTCTCATTCTGGTAGATTTTAGCCATTCTTCGAGATGTTAATTGTCTTCTTGAACCATTTTTAGCTGTCATGAATTGGAATGCAATTCCGGTTTGCGCTCATGGAAGTGGGTATCGGTAACTAAAAAGTGGTTAGAAAGATATAGAAGATGCCTTCTGGGCTTCTAGATTCTCACTAGCCACGCAGTTGTCTTGCCATTGGTGCGATGTCTACGAGGGCTACACCTACATAAAAACATCCGGAAATAATACTGATGGACTTGTAAAAAGTGGTGTATGTAGCAGCTTTTGCTGATTATTTAAAATTTATTCTGCTCAAGATAAATGTCTGAGCTAAAAATCTGCAAAACTGCTGCATCAGGGTTTGCGATCGTCAAATCCAGCAAAAGTGATCAAGGAGCGCTAGTTCGGCCTATAGCGCAAGATATCTTAACGTCTCCTTGGAATAGAAACACGCTGATTTTAATTATTCATCTTGAGATTTACTCAGACTGAAAAAATTAAAAATCTATTTATTAAGCAAATACATTTACTTGCTTCCATTACAATAAAGACTTTATTTTTATACTCACCGATCGAGGAGCAGCACTTATATGGCAAATCTTAACCCCAGTCACCCTACCAAACAACTTCTAGCTGGTTACTGTGGCATTATCTTGGGAGCGTTTGGGGTTCATAAGTTTATTCTAGGATACGCTTCGGAAGGCTTTATCATGTTAGTGATTTCTGTAGTTGGGGGTTCTTTTACCTACGGCATTGCTTTGTTAGTTATGCAACTTGTAGGTTTAATTGAAGGCATGATCTACTTAAATAAATCCCCAGAAGGATTTGTAAATACCTATTTTGTAAATAAGCAGGGCTGGTTCTAGTCCAAGAATAGCCTTCTTACTGGAAGCAGAGAATGATACCCGCTCCAAGCTTAGGATTGCAGCAAAAGCGCAGGGATAAAGGGTAGCAACCAAAGAAATATCCTTTTCCCTTTTTGCTTCACCCTTTACCTTTAGCAAAAGTTATATAGCACTTTTACCTCCTACATTTATTTTTATTAATATGCTCATTTTCAAACCTAAACAGCTTAACTGGGCAATGTTCTTCTTACTAGGCTTAGGATATTTCAGTGTTATATCTCATTTAGAAATCAACTATTTCTTCAAAAACCTGATTGCGATCGCACCAATACAGGTGGCAGCTATTATTTATGTCACTTATCGACGTTGGAACTGTCAACCCCCTGTAGGGGAATTAAAAATTAAAAATTAAAAATTAAAAACTCTACAGATAAATCTGGGAACTTGGAACCTTGAATTAAGTACATCGATAGTCGTTCATGCTCAACGAAGTACGATAAATTAATAATTTTAATATGGTTGACATTGAGTCATAGTTCCATATTTAGCCTACGCTCGAATTAGAGACGCTTTTAGTCAGGCGTTGAATTTCTGTAGCGAATCTAAACACAAGCCATGCAACTTGTCCCGAAAACTAAGCCAGCCCTAGAACTTGACCCAATCCTAGAGAAGATTATTCTAGATGTTGGGGGTATGAAGTGTGCTGGGTGTGTGAACGCAGTAGAGCGACAGCTGACCCAACATCCAGGTGTCAAGAATGCCTGTGTGAACCTAGCCACAGAGGTAGCAGTTGTAGAGTCAGAAATTGGTGCAATAGATGCAGATGAACTGGCACAGCGATTAACAGCCGTTGGATTCCCAACTCAACCCCGAAAAGCTAATGGCACACTAGGAGGCGAAATCTCGGCCTTACCAGATCCAGCAGAACGACAACGCCGAGAAATGCGTTCTTCTCTATGGCAGTTGGCGATCGCGGCGGTTTTGCTGATATTGTCAGGAAGTGGACATTTTGGTAATCTTGGTAGCTCAGTACTGCCAGTTCTAAATAACATCTGGTTTCACTGTGGACTGGCGACAGTAGCGTTGTTAATTCCTGGCCGCCCGATTTTAGTAGATGGCTGGCTGGGCTGGCGGCGAAATGCGCCTAATATGAACACCTTGGTGGGATTGGGAACGCTGACAGCCTACATTGCTAGTTTAGTAGCGTTGCTTTTTCCCCAATTGGGTTGGGAATGCTTCTTTGACGAGCCAGTAATGATGCTGGGCTTTATTCTCTTAGGAAGGACATTAGAGCAACAAGCTAGAGGTCGCGCGGCGGCCGCATTTAGAAAATTACTAGCACTCCAGCCACTCTTAGCGCGATTAATTCCCAACCCAGAGAAAGCCGGAGTGGGTTCTTCTAGTGTTGAGATTCCTGCTGAACAGGTGCGTGTCGGTGAATGCTTACAAGTGCTACCAGGCGATAAAATCCCCGTTGATGGTGAAGTGGTAGTTGGTCAAACAACGGTCGATGAGTCAATGCTAACTGGGGAATCAGTGCCAGTAATCAAAAAACCAGGAGATATGGTGACAGGGGGGACACTAAACCAGTCAGGAGCGATCGCTATTCGGGCAACCCGGATTGGAAGTGATACAACTCTAGCTCAAATTGTCGCCCTAGTAGAAGCCGCCCAAACCCGGAAAGCACCAGTACAAAAATTAGCAGATACGGTAGCTGGTTACTTTACCTATGGGGTACTGACAGCATCTGTTTTAACATTTGGATTTTGGTACTTTTTCGGTACTCACATTTGGACTGATATCACCATGTCTGGTGGCATGGAAATGATGAGCCACGCTCACCACTCTTCACTTCCAACTCCTCACTCAGCACTCCTAATCAGCTTAAAACTAGCGATCGCAGTTATGGTAGTCGCCTGTCCGTGTGCTTTGGGACTTGCCACACCAACAGCGATTCTGGTTGGAAGTGCTATGGGCGCAGAAAGAGGTTTGTTAATTAAAGGTGGCGATGTTTTAGAAAAAGTACACCAGTTAAATACCGTAGTATTTGATAAAACTGGCACTCTCACCACAGGTAATCCCATAGTCACAGATTGTCTGCTAATTGAGGAAATGGGGAAGGTGGGGTCCCCTCTGGGGATAAGGGGTAATGGCGAGTGGGGAATAGGCAGTAGTCAACCTTACTCCCTAATCCAACTAGCAGCAGCTGTAGAAAGCGGTACTCACCATCCCCTAGCAAAAGCGATTCAACAAGAAGCACAGCGGCAACAGTTATCTATTCCAAAGGCTGTAGACTTTCACACGGAACCAGGACTAGGGGTATCTGCTGTGGTAGAGGGCACAGTTGTATTGTTGGGTAACTGGGAATGGTTGAGTTGGCACGGCATTGGGATTAACCAAACCGCACAACAGTTAGCACAGGATTTGGCAACAGATGGTAAAACAGTCGTTTGCGTCGCGATTGGGGGAACTTTAGCCGGACTAATTGGTGTTTCTGATACCCTTAGATCGGATGCTCGATCCACGGTAGATAAGTTGCGTCAGATGGGCTTACGGGTAATGTTGCTCAGTGGCGATCGCAAAGAAGCAGCTAGCGCCATAGCCAAACAACTAGGATTAGATAGCGCTGATGTAATAGCAGATGTTCCCCCAGCTAAAAAAGCTGCGGCAATACAGTCTCTCCAGTTAGAAGGGACAAGAGGACAAGGGGGACAAAAAGACAAGGGGGCAAAGAAAACTCCTAACTCCCCACTCCCCACTCCCCACTCCCCACTCAGCACTCA
>NZ_JAVRCI010000074.1:25215-33719 GCF_034530835.1 Nostoc sp. DedQUE12b
CAAAGAAAACTCCTAACTCCCCACTCCCCACTCCCCACTCCCCACTCAGCACTCAGCACTCAGCACTCAGTTGTGGCAATGGTAGGAGATGGAATCAACGATGCTCCAGCTTTATCTCAAGCGGATGTAGGAATTGCTTTACACTCCGGGACAGATGTGGCGATGGAAACTGCTGAAATTATCCTAATGCGCGATCGCCTAAACGATGTCGTCGAATCTATTCAGCTTAGTCGTGCCACCTTCAACAAAATCCGCCAAAATTTATTCTGGGCTTTTGCATATAATACACTTGGCATTCCTTTAGCAGCAGGTGTTTTATTTCCTAGTCTGGGTTTTGTGCTTAACCCATCTGGTGCTGCTGCATTAATGGCTTTTAGCTCTGTTAGTGTCGTTACCAACTCAATATTATTACGGCGATTCGCTCATCGCCTGTAAAATACTCCTTTACACGTCCAATTTGCCACCACAAATCTTGGATTATCAAAACACAATTCAGGAGTCAGTCTTCAGATTAAGAGACTTACCAAAGCTATCATAGCTACTGGAGTAGAACGGCCATGTTCTACTCTTTCAAGGTATTATGCAATTTTAAAGCTTATTTAGATTAGCACCACAAACTTATGGTGCGCAAAAATGCCAAGATACGATACTAAACAAAGCTTAATCAATTACAGTTCCACCGATTTGTCAATGGCAGCAGAAACCAATGAAAACCATCTACTGATTATTGAAGACGATCAAGGTCGCAAAGAATTTTCTCTGGAGCACCCCGTCTACTCTATTGGTAGAGACCGCGAATGTAATATCCGTTTGATGTCGCAGTTTGTCTCCCGCCGCCATGCCACATTAGTGAGATTGCCACGAGAGCATAATAGTCATAGCTACTATTACCGGATTGTAGATGGCGATGCCAAAGGTAAGCCTAGTTCCAATGGTTTGATGATTAATGGACGCAAGATACCAGCCCACGATCTCAGAAATGAAGACGAGATCGTTTTTGGGCCTCAAGTACGTGCCATTTATTACCTTTTAAGAAACACTCAGCGTTTAGGACAAACGGATTCGAGCGAGTACGACATTACACTAATAAACCCCGGTATGGCCGAGGATTTAGAGGAGTAGGAGAGTGAATTATAACGATCAATCACAGTCTGGTACTCCCACGGTTTGAAGCCGTGGAAGTATCAATTCAATCACCAAAACTATCCTGCAATACTTTCAATCAAATGCCAATGGCGGCTACTTTCAATAGCTTGCTTGATTAACTCAAACATTTGTCGGCAGTAATTATCTAGGTGAATTGGTAGTTCTTCATTTTTAATCACAATACTCATCCGAGTTTCTGTTTCGGTAGATTTTGATTTGTCAATCAGTACTTCTACTGTTATTAATTTAGGAAAAGGAACATTTCCAGGAACCTCACGACCGATAATATATTCGGCTGTGTGATACTGAATATCCAACTGACAGTCCTGTAGAAGTTCTACAAGTAACGGCACCAGATGGTCACTAGGAACAGAAACAATAAATGAACAGGTATAGCGAGCCATAATAGCCCCAAGCCTTGCAACACTCCGTCCATCCTATAATACCGAAGTATCTAAATATAAAGTCATTAAAAAATCAAAGTTTTTGAGAGTAAGTACTACCAGATATACAGTCAATGAAGAAGCAAAAGGCAGTGTTTCGACTACGCTCAACTGCCGCGTAGTCGAAACACTGCCTCCTGCCCTCTGACTTCTTTGGTAAGCTGAAAGTTTGATCAAAAACTTTACAATAAAGGTTTGGCTGAGGTAGAAAATGAAAGTCGCAATTACTGGGGCAACAGGATTTGTCGGTAGTCGTTTGGTACAACGATTACATGGGGAAGGTCATAAAATAGTAGTATTAACTCGGAATACCACTTTTGCTCAAAAGGTTTTTCCCTCTGAGGCTTTCCCTAATGTAGAAATTGTTGCCTATACACCAAATGCATCTGGTTCTTGGCAAAGTGTCATCGCTAGTTGTGATGGCGTAGTTAATTTGGCAGGAGAACCTATTGGTGAAGGGCGCTGGACACCAGAACGGAAACAAGAAATCCTCAATAGCCGAAAGTTAGGTACAGAAAAAATAGTTGAAGCAATAGCCAAGGCTAACCCTAAACCATCTGTGTTAATTAACGCTTCGGCTATTGGCTACTACGGCACCAGTGAAACGGCTACCTTTGATGAGACTAGTCTATCTGGTAACGATTTTCTTGCCCAAGTCTGCCAAGCCTGGGAAGCTGAGGCGAGAAAAGTAAAAGATGCTGGTGTGCGACTGGTAATTCTGCGTTTTGGGATTGTCTTGGGCAATGGTGGTGCTTTAGGTAAAATGATTCCGCCTTTCAAACTCTTTGCTGGCGGGCCTATTGGCAGTGGTCGGCAGTGGTTCTCATGGATTCACGTAGATGATTTAGTTAACCTGATTTTGCAAGCTTTAACTAAACCGGAAATAGAAGGCGTATATAATGCCACTGCTCCTAACCCAGTCCGAATGGCAGATTTAAGCCAAACCTTGGGACAAGTGATGAATCGACCTTCTTGGTTGCCTGTTCCTGCTTTTGCGATCGAAGCCCTTTTAGGAGACGGGGCGATAGTAGTTTTAGAAGGTCAGCAAGTTATCCCAAAACGCACTGTGCAAACAGGCTTTGAGTACAAATATCCTAATTTGCAACCAGCATTAACACAAATTCTTAATTAAAAGGGAGTAGGGAGCAGGGGAGCAGGGGAAAGTTGTAGTAAGTTTTCCCCTATGCCCCATGCCTTATTTTTTGACTATTGACTAGAAAGAAATTTTTTGGAAACCCAACTGATAACACCGCTGAGAATTGCACCGCCCATGAGAATGCCAATTGCGGGGTTAAACAAGGGTTGCCACAGTTGGTGCCACAAATCCAAACCCAGGTTTACTCCTGCGGCATCACCGATCGCTGCGATCGCTAACCAGCCAAAGCCAAACAAAACCAAAAAAACATCTGCGACTAAAACCATGTTTAGCCAATTTAACAATTTATCTTTCATGATTGGATTGGGTACTGGGCATTGGAAATTGGGCATTGGGCATTGGGCATTGGGAAGAGATAGCCTAGAGAGTTATTTCAATAAATTCTCCCTTCTCCTCGTTGTCCCTAACCCCCAGTTTCCAATCCCCATTTTTTACTTTTCAAACAGCCAATTTTTGACTTTTGTTAAACTCTGCCAATCTGGTTTTCTAGTTAAACCGTCCTCAATACTATTTTTTATTTCATCACTCCATTCTTCGTTGACAAAAATCAACTGCTGTGCTATATCAATATGTTCCCGCAAGCCTTTTTGCTTTGTTTCCAGCATTGCTAAGGCGAGATTGATTCTAGCCTGGGGATCTTGGGGATTTAACTTGACTGCTTTCTGTCCAGCTTTGTAAGCCAAATTGGGTTTGTTATCGAGCAGATACAACCACGCTAAACAAACCCAAGCTGCACTAGTTTTAGGAGCGCGATCGCACACTTCTTTAAATACAGGGATTAAAGATTCTGCTGATTCTCCTGCTTTATAGCGTTCTAAACCTGTATCAAACAGGGATTCAACTGTATTAGTCATTGGTCATTAGTCATTGGTCATTAGTCATTAGTCATTGGCCGTTGGTCATTTGCAAAAGACAAAGGACAAATGACAACTGACAACTGACAATATTACACCCCAAATGACTTGCCGCAACCACAAGTTTGATTAGCATTGGGGTTAGTAAACTGGAAACCACCGCCAATCATGGCATCGCTGTAATCGAGCATTAAACCGTAGAGATATAACAAACTCTTGCGATCGCTGACAATTTTGAAGCCATCATAGTCAAAAACTTCATCATCAGGAGTGATTTTGCTGGTATCTTCAAAGTCCATCATATAAGACATCCCAGAACAGCCACCCTGACGTACTCCTACTCGTAAGCAGAAGTCTGTGCCTTGCTTGTCCCGGAGGGATTTTACCTGGTGCAATGCGGCTTCGCTCAACAGAATTCCGCGTTGTTGAGCCTGAATTGCTTGTGTCATCTGCTTTTCAACTCCTTAATTAGTATAAGCGTTACCCTATATCGGCTTGTTAATGCTTCTGGGTTGCTCGCTGAGTGTTTTTGTATTCATTCTAGCGGCTTAGATGTTGCTAGATACCAAATTGTAAACACTCCGTCAAAAGTAGCCAAAGATTTTTATTCTAGAATTGAGAGACTCAATGTGTTTATACATTCGGTATTCTTAAAATTCAAGCCTTACGGCAGCCTGAGAAGCAACAACCCTTCAGGTGCAGCCATAAAAATTTAATCCGAGGCTAGCTAGCCCCCAAAGTTTAGTTCCAAATTGCTTCTTTTGATCTCTATGACAAGTTTTAATCGCTCTACCAGTCGTCGGTTGAAGAAATTAACTCAAATTCCTTCTGTATGGGAGGGCGATCGCCGTCCGTTGTCATCACCAAACCAGCTGTCAGACTCAGAGGCAAAGGGAGAATGCATTCTTTGGGTAGATTACTCCCAAGGTGTTGTTCGAGGAATGGACGTGGTAGCTTCAGATATTGGCCCAGAAGCAATAGTTCGCACCTTAATGCAAGCAATGGAACATCCTCAAAGTCCGGCAAGGCCTGCTAGACCCCAAAGAATTGTAGTCAAAGACCGCGAGATCCAATTTTACCTGCGGGGAGTACTGCAAGATTTGGATATCGCTATTGATTACGCACCAGAACTGCCTTTAATTGACGAACTATTTCGTGGATTTGCCGACATCCTCGATAGTCAAACCCCCGACTTACCCCCGCAGTATGCACAAATCTTGCGAGAGAAAGCATTTGCAATTTGGCAAGCAGCACCTTGGGAATTTTTGCAAGAACAGCAAATTTTGTCAATCGAGATTAATAAGTGGGATGTTGGCACAGTCTACGCCTCAGTTATGGGAATGCTGGGAATGGAGTATGGGATTTTGTTTTATCGCTCAGAAGAGTCTTTAAAACAGTTTCGTGCCGCAGTTCTCACAGATGAAGAATCAACGGAGCATCTAGAAGAAGCGTTCCTCAAGCAAGATTGCTTGTTTCTCACTTTTGAAAGCGTTGACGAAACCGATGAAGATGACGATGAAGAAGATGATTTGGCGGATCTGCCATTATCAGAAATTGACCCTACTTTTGGTAATATCCACCCCTTAGAAGGACTACGGTCTGTTTTGTATGACGAAGAAGCATTGGTAATCTTGGTTGCGATCGAAAGCCTGAGCCGCTTTATTCGCGATCATCGTCGCCAACTTCATGAGGATATCTTCCCAACTCTCAGCCGTCGCTATCGCATTTCTCTACCGCAGCCGGAAGAATCAACTAAATCAGTGCCTGTAACAGTCTCTACCATGCCGCAGTTAGCATCAGAATTAGAGGAAATGGCAGGCTTTGGTATTGATGACGAGGAGATTGACAACCTTGATTTCCAATCATTACGAGATGACTTGATACCAGAAGATTCCTTCCTCAGCTTAGGTGTAGTGTCTTGGGAGATGTTGGATTCTCTGCGAAAGGGGGTCAGCTACCACCAGGCTAGTGAAATCAAACCAGTGGGTGATGGTTTGCCGGTGATTCTAATTCAAACTTCCCGGCCCAAGGCGAAGACTGTAATTGAAAGAATTGAAGCAGCAGGCGGATTGAGAGCAATTTGCTTTAATCCAGGTGCCGATCCCTTTGATGGCGATCGCTACGATCTGGGTTTATTGCAAACTCAAAATGGCGAATTGTTCCTATTCGGTGAATTTTTAGATGAAGATCCGATTCATGTCGAAGCCCGAAAAAAATGGAATCAACGCTGTAAAAATACTAAGGGCTACTGTGGCTTAATCATTGCCAAAGGACTAACGGGAGCCTCCCGTGGCAATCCTCAGTTAAAAGATATGATGGCTTTGTTTGAAGGGCGATCGCTTTCACCTAAAGATTTAGGTATTGGCACTCTCCAACTTATGCCCCAACTTAAATTTGAGTAATTGCATGAATAGCCGCAATCCTGAATTTCAAATTATCGGTATGAGAAATTAAGTTGATGTCTATTTGATTGATTAAAACTGCATTTAGAGGAGAAAATGAGAAGGCTTTGCCTTTTAACGTTTACCCCTCTTCTCTTTACCAACGGAGTGTTGATTCACCAGTGCTGAGTACTGTCTTACCCCATAGCGAAACGTGGGGATTGAAGTAAGGGCGCATCATTGACAGCAGATTTTAAGTTGGTGAGTTACACAAGTTAAGTCTGTTACCCAGATATAAAGCGTGTTTTACTCCTTAATTCAGAATTCTGAATTAAGGAGTAACTGTTTCAGGGAAGTAAAAAGGACTCAGAATTTTCACTTTTGTATATACCCCAATACAGTTGAGGATGAGCAACAAAACCCAGATGTATAGGGGTGATTTATCGCGTCTTGAAAGACCAATTGTCTACACCAATAACCTTTAACTAAACCCTACTGCTATATAACCCATCCCTGGTAGGCAGTCTTTTAAGCAGAGGTAGAGTGTTTCCAGTTCCACTCAGGCTTCGCCATCTGCGTACCAATCAGTATGCGGCACTTTTTCATGAATATTCATGTATATGTCAATACGAATACGCGACCAATATTGAGAAGCTAACTTTACCTAAATTTCATGAAGTACCTATATTTTCATAGTTTTCTAGTTATTTTATTTAACTTTTTTAGGTATAAATAACTACATTAAACTAAAATTTTATCTACAAAGACTGCTTGAATCAAAACTAACTGATGCGTTGAGATATTGGAATCTTTTTTTTAACAATTGTTTTGAGTTTAGGCTCCTGTTATATATCAATATCATTAAGCAAAAGTTCAGATAATATGTTTTTCTTTGTAATTTTTTTATGAAGGCAAAAAAATAGCTTTGCTAGTGTCTAAATGAAGATTATTTAAAGTGCGTAAATAATAGCTATAATAAACACACTACCGAAAAAATTAAAATATACAATTCTTTTTAGGGGTATACTTACCAGATAAAAATAGTTGTAACAAAAATTTTCTTGGCAGAAATTTATATCTTGGCTTAGAGATGAGGAAATTTTTTATGTCAAACTTATAACGCCCTACTTAGCTAAAAAGGATTTGTATAATCTTCAGATAGATGAAGACGAAAAATCGTAAAAATCTTGCTACTTTCAAAGCAATCTATATCGCCAGAAAGAAGATAAACAAAATGCAATACTTTATTGCATTTTGACGATAATTTATTGTGAAAATATGAAACAAAACTAAAATATTATCGGCAACAGTCAAATAACATCACATATATTTTGGACAAGTTAGTCTGTGTGAAATTACAGATGTTGCTGTCAAAAATTACCAAAACAATTGGCAATTTAAACTCAGTAGACTGAGCATTGTCCCTTTTTTTCTGGCTACTATATTGGCAATGAAAAGCAATCAGCTTGATCGAAGTAAGCCAAAATTCATAACAGTTAAAGTAGCTCTGAAGTTCTTGGTTACAGTCTGGTTACATATGGGTGTTTCTTTTAAGCGATCGCTTATTTGCCTACTTTCTAAGTCACTATTCACGCTTTATACACACCACTCCAACCCTCCTATAAACCAGCATTTCAGCATGATAATGATTCTGAAGCTTTATTTTTTGGTGTTCTAGCAGATATTCTCTCCAACTGGGTTTGACGAACTTAGTTAAGAGAGAAGGTCAAATGCTTTCAATGGAGAATAACTTTGGAAATCTTCATTGATTCAACAGTAGGTATGTTGAATTCCTTTATAAAATTTCATTGTCAGGGTTTACTCATGCTGTTAGTAGGGTTATTATCTTCAAAAGCAACGATGTGCTATTTATGCTGTCACAATAGTAACAAATAAAGTGTAGTATTTTGATTTTTTTAGAAAATGATCAATCCTTTGACAAAACAAACATTCTTAATATTAATGGTATTACTTGTTTCGTGAGACAAACTCTGATAACCTTATCGGTTCCCTCTTTAATTTAGACTCTTTCGACCATCTAAATATACAGCAGATAGCATGATAATGACAAATAAAAAATGGGCAGTTAAACGCATAACAGTTAATCTCGCAACGCAGGAAGCGGAAAAACTAGAAAAATATTGCCAACAAACAGGTAGACCTGCAACTGATGTGATTCGTGAACTGATTAGAAGTTTGCCTGTCTCCGATGACGACAGTAAAGATGCAAACAACTAAGAAGTGACTTTCACAACTTATCGAGAAAACTGCTTTGCCACCAAAAAAATATCTCTGATACTTTTGAGAGTCCGCTGCTATGGACAAAAGTTTGTCTAGATGATACAGGCGCGTTTTTATCGCGTCTGGTCATTTACCGGGACTAAAAGAAGTAATCAAAGAGTTTTTAGTATCGATATTGGCAAGCATTAATATGCTGCTGGAGTTGATATTAAGTAGCAAATTCCGACACCAACCCAGTTACAATCTGTAAAGAAACTGAAAAGGAACGACGGAATGCGTGTTG
>NZ_JAVRCI010000075.1:0-33696 GCF_034530835.1 Nostoc sp. DedQUE12b
AATAAATTAATTACCGGATCGGTTGTGTAAGGGTCAAATTCGGCACTATTAGCACCTGTTAATCCCCTTACGTTTCTGGCCCACTCAATCACAGAACATTGCATTCCCAGGCATAAACCCAAGAAGGGAATTTGGCGATCGCGGGCGTATTTAATAGCGGCAATTTTGCCATCGACTCCTCGAACCCCGAAACCTCCTGGTACAACTATGCCATCGACACCCTTAAGATAATTTTCGGCTGGTTCAGTTTCCAAATTTTCTGAATTTATCCAACGTAGGCGCAGTTTGCCATAAGTGGAGATTGCAGCATGGTTCAGCGCTTCCACTACAGATAAATAGGCATCACTTAACTGCACATATTTACCAACGATCGCAATTTCTACCTCGTGCTTGGGACTATGTAAACGTTGTACCAGGGTTTGCCACTGCGTCAAATCTGGTTTACGTTGTTCCATTTGCAGCAAGTTCAGCACTTGTTCTGCCATTCCTTCCCGTTCTAGATTTAGCGGTACTTCATAGATACTTTTGGCATCTTGGGAAGTAATGACGCATTCTTCCGGTACATCGCAAAATCCCGATAATTTCTGCTTTAATCCCTTGGGTAAAGGGCGATCGCTCCGACAAACTAAAATATCTGGTTGAATACCAATGGATCTCAGTTCTTTAACTGAATGCTGTGTTGGCTTAGTTTTCATTTCACCCGCCGAGGCAATCCACGGCACCAGCGTTACGTGCATATACAACACATTCTGCCGTCCCACCTCTTTACGGAACTGGCGAATTGCTTCCAAAAACGGCAGTGATTCAATATCTCCCACCGTCCCGCCAATTTCTGTAATTACTACAGAAGGGTTTGTACTTTTAGCAACTCGCAGAATCCGCTCTTTAATTTCATTGGTAATATGAGGAATTACCTGTACAGTACCGCCATTGTAGTCTCCGCGCCGCTCTTTATTGATGACTGCCTGGTAAATCGAGCCAGTAGTCACACAATTTAAGCGTGACATTGAGGTATCGGTAAAGCGTTCGTAATGTCCCAAGTCCAAATCTGTCTCCGCGCCATCCTGGGTAACGAATACTTCCCCATGCTGAAAGGGACTCATCGTCCCAGGATCGATATTAATATAAGGGTCGAGTTTGAGAATCGACACCGAATATTCGCGCGACTTGAGCAAACGCCCTAGACTTGCTGCTACAATGCCCTTACCAATACTGGAAACTACGCCTCCAGTAACAAAGATAAACTTAGTCATAGTATTTTGAATTTCTAACAACTTCTAAAAATACATCCCGTCATTGTGCCACAGTTGTTGTGGTGTCATCTTCTGTGATTTGCTGTGAAAAACCTCTTAGGATTAGTAATATTAGGCTGTATTCTCACCTCCTCGGTAGCATTGGCAGAGCCATCTCTTATAGTCGTTTTTCCCCAGACAAACTACCAGACAAGTGCCCAAAAAATCTTCTTTCTGGGCACTGCACCACCAGATGGTCAGGTTTTGATCAATAGTAAGCCAATTACCCGCAGCAAAGCTGGTCATTTTTCGCCTAGTTTCCCCTTGCAGTTGGGGGAGAATCTTTTTACTGTGCGTTACCACAATCAAGAACTTAAAATTAAGGTGATCGGGCTTAACGCTAGCCCTGAACTACCACAGGGGGTAGCTTTTGCGAAAGATTCCCTAACTCCCGCAGTTGACATTGCCAGATTACCGGGAGAAGTAATTTGTTTTAGTGCGATCGCACCCCCTAACGCTAATGTCTCTGTAATTCTGGCTAATCAAACTATTGCCCTTTTACCACAACCTCAACAAGCACAACTACCAAGTAATTTGGCAGCTTTGACAGGTCAAAATCAGCCTCATGCCCAGTCTAGCGTAGGCAATTATCAAGGTTGCACCGCAGTGGCAACAGCCGCCGATCTAGGAAAACCTCAATTTCAACTGACACTTGACGGCAAGACGATAACTCAATCAGGATCTGGTAAAATTGAAATCCTCTCAAGAGCACAGTTGCCAGTTTCTGAGGTTACAGTAGAGTTAGGCGTTGCTCGTACTGGCCCTAGCACCGATTATTCCCGACTAACACCATTGCCCAAAGGCACACGCGCAACAGTTACAGGTAGGGAAGGTGAATGGTTGCGCCTAGATTATGGCGCTTGGATTAATAGTAAAGAAACCCGCATTCTACCTGGTGCAGTTCCGCCACAGACAATAATTCGCAGTGTCGGATACCGTCAACTCCCTAGTGCTACAGAGATAGTTTTCCCCTTGCAAGTTCCCGTACCCGTGAGCGTACAACAAAGTGAGCAAACTCTCGCTCTCACTCTCTACAATACCACTGCCCAAACAGACATAATTCGCCTGGATGACAACCCCCTAATTAATCGCCTAGACTGGCAACAGGAAGCTCCAGGACAAGTAAAATACACCTTTAACCTCAAAAAAGCTCAACAGTGGGGATATAAGCTGAGATACGACGGTACAACCCTGGTTTTGGCTTTGCGTCATCCGCCTAAAATCGGGAACACAAGACGCAAGCCTTTAGCTAATTTCAAGATTGTACTAGATCCAGGGCATGGCGGTAAAGAATCTGGTGCCAGTGGCCCAACTGGATATTTAGAAAAAGATGTCAATTTGGTAGTTTCCAAGTTGTTGCGGGACGAATTGGTGAAGCGAGGGGCAACGGTGGTGATGACGCGGGAGGACGATCGCGAAGTTTCGCTAGTAGAACGTCAGGCAATTATCAGTCAAGAAGAACCTGCGATCGCTCTTTCCATACATCACAACTCTTTACCCGATAATGGCGATGCCGAAAAAACTAAGGGATTCGGTACGTTTTGGTATCATCCCCAAGCCCACAGCCTCGCAATATTTTTACAGAACTATGTAGTCAAAAAACTCGGCAGACCTCATTATGGGGTGTTTTGGAACAACCTAGCACTGACACGTCCCGCTGCTGCGCCATCAGTATTGCTGGAATTGGGTTTTATGAGTAATCCTGATGAATTTGAGCAGGTGGTGAACCCAGAAGAACAGAAGAAAATGGCAAAAGCGATCGCTCAAGGGATTACTGAGTGGGTTAGAAGTGTGAGATAAATTTTGAGGTACAAGACTAGTTCCTAATTGTATTTGGTGGAGTGCGATCGCCTCTGGCGGGGCGTAGCCCATCGCTATTTTTTAGCTAGTTCCTGCTCAATGTTGCGATCAGTTTTTGTTCAAGCTTTTTGACTTTTATAGTCTATTGCCAAGTATAGCACTGAGTGCTATATAATAAGCGAAGTAATGACCATAGCATGATAATCTACAAAACCCGATGGTTTGACCGTTGGGCACGCAAAGAGGGTTTAAACGACCTTAGCCTCTGCGCTGCTGTAAACGAAATGACGGCAGGACTTTACGAAGTCGATCTAGGAGGCGGACTGTTTAAAAAGCGGATTGCCCGCTCTGGACAAGGTAAGCGTGGTGGCTTTCGTACACTGGTCGCAACCAACAAGGGAGATTGCTGGTTTTTTGTTTTCGGCTTCCCGAAAAACCAGCGCAGTAACATTAACAAAAAAGAAGAAAAAGCATTAAAAAAGCTGGCATCAGTGCTGTTCTCTTACACGCTAGAGGATCTCGAAAAAGCCAAGCTGGAAGATGAATTGATGGAGGTAATTTGCAATGGCGAAGAAGAAATCAACGATTCTTGAAGCTGTTCACGAAACGGCTACGGGGCTGCACAAGGCTGGACTAATGGATCAAACTACATTGCGTGAATTTGACAGTCTGTGCTTGTCTGAGATTGAACCGCTAGAACCTAAGCAAATTAAGGAAATACGCGAATCATCTCATGTCAGTCAGGCAGTATTTGCTGCGATTTTGAATACAAGTCTATCAACGGTTCAAAAGTGGGAAATCGGTCAGAAGCGTCCCAGTGGCACTGCTCTTAAACTGTTGCACCTAGTCAAGAAACGGGGATTGAATACCCTGATTGATTAAGGGTTATTTTTGAGGAAGGTGACGCTATGAAAATTACTTATGACCAAGAAACGCGAGAGATTACACAGCTACTTGATGGGATGTTTTAGAGTGTCGCCTTTTTTGTTCACAATATTTTGAATAAATATCATTATTGCTACTGATGCAGTTAACAGTAATAGTGAGTGAAGCTGGAGAAGTGTTTGAAGCTTTGATCGCAAAAAATTATGTCAATTCTACAATTTTTAGCTGCTGCTAATGGTATAGCTCAGTTATGGTCTTCTGCTGACAGACAATTTTTAGGGTTGCTCTCAAGTGACCGACATGATACGAACTCCATTAGTAATCTTGATGGGATTTATGGTAGTTTGCATAGCACCCATAGTATTCGTAACCTGCATGGTTTATACGGAGGTCTTCATGGAGGGCAAAGTCCTTATAATCCTTACTGTAGTAACCCACCTGTTATTTCTTATCAAAATCAAATAGTGTTAGTTATTACAAGAAATACTAATATTCAAACGAATGGATTACCAATAATTGATCCAGATTTTCTGTTAGGTGTATATATGCAACTTGGTTATTCACCAAATATGTTTTACCCTACCTCAACCCCAATGGATAGATTAAACCAAGCTGCTTGGAATAGTCAGCAGTCTTTAAATCAATCAGCAGGAATCATTGCATCCATGTTTCGGTAATTGTTGTGTTACTTGTCTTCTGGAAAGGGAATAATTTCTCAGAGATTTCGGCTTGCCATAACGTTAGAAAATATTACTCTACATCTGCATCAATACCCATTGCCCTAAGCCGTTCTACTAATTGTGCAGCTTTTTGTTCTGCTTGCTCGGCTCTTTGTCTTTGCAACTCGGCTTCTTCTTGACCAATCAGTAACAGATTTCCTTCTAAATCCCACCAGCGCAACCAAAATTGCTCAGGATTATTCAAGTAGCTTCCCTGCCATAACCCTAGTTCCACTCCTAAAGGAGTAATTGGGTAGTGGCCTCGCTCATTAGGCTGCATTTTATGGTAAGAAAAATCTACCAGGTGATAAACCTCTAGTTTGTCATTACTAATTTCATAGATTGCATAGTAGGGAATTCGGATTATTCGCTCATATACCCAGAATTTACCTACTTTTGCGCCTTCCCGACTACCAGCTAGAGGTAAAGGAGTGACATCTCGTTCTTCATCGCCATTACCACTAGCTAGTTCTATGGCAATCAATGGCGGTATGTATTCCCGCCACAAAACATAGGAGCGACGGTTTTTGCCATCTAGCTTTGGTGGTACACCAGGGACATAAAACCAGTCGGGTGCTGCTGCTCCTTTTTCTGGTGGATCAGTTTCTCGCCAGTAGATACCACAATCTTGACCAATACAATACTGTCCATCTGGATGTAAGCGTTGCAAAACTTGAGCAATTGAGTCTGTCAAAATGACGGTTTGGGGATGCTCTTGAAAATTTTTCACAAACGTACCATCAGACTCTGGTAGTTGAGTGTGATCGGGAAACTGGGGCGGTATGCCAATATCGGCAAGTGTTTCACTCATACTTTGAAAAGTATTGCAGCTATTTATTCAGTGCTTGACGCTTCCCATAAAGTGTTACTAACTAGTATAACACCTTGCTCTGTCTTGATTTCAGTGCTTTTACCCTGCCAGAACCGCTTTGATCGCGGGTAGAAATATATGAAATCTGATATTTTGAAACTGTATGTATTTTAAGTTAGGCGGCATAGTAGGAGCGATCGCTATTTTATTGAGTAATGGTAGTGCCATCGCTGAAGATGCACAAAGGTATATCACTGTAGGGCACGATCAATTAGGAAACAGCGTAGCTTTGGATACAAAAACTATTAAGGGTACTACATACAAGCTTTACGGAATGTATGGTGATGGTATCTTCGAGACTACGTTCGATGCTTCGTGCAAAGAATCACGGCTTTTTCGGAATCGTATTGCCATTTACGGATCAGAAGGACAGCTACTTGAAGAAGATCAAGAGAAAGGAGAAATACCTTTTGTAGCCAATTCTTCACCAGGTAAAGGAATGCAAATTGTTTGTCAAAAGATTGGTGCAGATGGTTGGTAGGTGCTTAATATTTTATGAGTAGGGAGCAAGGGGACAAGGGGAACAACCCTTGTCCCTTTGCCCCATATCCTTGTCAGCTAAGGACAAAACAACGTGTCACGCGTATCTCGTCCTGTAATGGGATTAGTTCCCTTAGCAAGTTTGCACAATTTTTTTTGCTCATCGGAACGCAGCAACACATCAGTAAAATCTGCCCCGTCAATGATTGCACCATCAAATCTGGCGTTAGCAGCAAAGGCTCCCTCCAACAGTGCATTTGTCAAATTTGCTCTGACTAAACGAGCTGAGTCTAAAGTGGTATTTCTTAAGTCAGAATCCTCCAAATTCGCAGACTCCAAATTTGCTGCAAAGAAACTGACACCGTTCAAATTAGCGTGGCTGAAGTTGCTCTGGCGAAGATTAGCTTTGGTAAAGCTGGAGTCTGTTAAATCACGTCCTGAAAAATCAGCCTCAACCAAAATTTCTTTATTATATTCGAGTGCCAAAGCTGTGGGAGTAAAACCCACGGTTGCGGTAATGCCAATTATTCCCCACAGGAATAAGCTGAGTATGCTTACCCAAATTCGATGGTTTGTTTTACGCTTCAACCCCAACTTGGTTCGAGATGATGCAAGTGTAGAACACGTAGTGCGTAGGCGTAGACCGCCGCAGGCATCGCTTAACCTAGAATTCACAGAATTCATGATATTTTTAGTCAATGGCTAACCTTCCTCCATCTCATTATCCAGATATTGGTTCATTAGGAGAAGACCTAGTAGCCCAATGGTTGCAATCTACTGGTTGGATAATTCTCCATCGTCGCTTTTCTAGCCGCTGGGGGGAAATCGATATTATTGCTCAATATGATGGACGAAGTGGTGAAAAACTCCTTACTCAGGACTCCTTACTCAGCACTCAGCACTCATTATTGGCATTTGTTGAAGTCAAAACCCGTAGTTCAGGTAGTTGGGATGCCGGGGGAAGAAGCGCAATCACTCCACAAAAGCAGGCAAAAATCTGGCGTACAGCTGGAATATTCTTAGCCCAGTACCCTGAGAAGGCAGATTATTCTTGTAGATTTGATGTTGCTATTGTCTACTGTCAAAGGATATCAAAAAATCTGACTGGGGTTACAGCAAATCAAGAAGCTCTAGCTACTTCATCAGTACCCGGATACAAGATTAAGCTGCAAGAATACATTCTGGCAGCTTTTGACTCTTCAATTGATAATGGTTAATTGGTAATAGATAAAATATCTTAATTACCAATGACCAATAATTTTGTCGTGGCGTTACAACTAAATAGTCTCACGCCAAAGTTTCTGGACAGTAACCTAAGCCCCGGACAAACTGCTGCCGGAACGCTTCAATTTCGTCTCTCTCTGGGCTACCATGAGAAACGATCGCTACCTGATAGCGACGCATCACATCCACAGGGCACTGTCCCGCTTCCAAACTCCAAAGTGCCATTTGCACCCTCATTGGCGGTTCGTAGCTAATTCCTAATTCATTTAGAAAAGCGCGAAAGTCGCCATCTTCTTGGGGCGAAACTTGACCTTTGAGTTTGATCCTAACCACCCAGCCATCAATTTGATGAATTACGGTGACGAACGAAACTGGTGTCTGGGGTCTAGCGTGGAGGTGTTGAACGACCCTCAGGGTTAGACTGGCATTTGCCAGATAGTACAAGTATTCCATGTTTGTTGGTGCTTGGGATCAAAGCCAATCCTACATATCTATATTCGTCAATAAGTGCCTGTTCCCGGTAGGGTAAAAGCCCCCGTTTTTAGATGGGGAGGTTTACCCAATTTTTATGTTAATTTTTCCGTGTTACTTAATAGTAACAATCTTATAGCCTAGCGGCAAAACTGAGCGAAGATGCCTTAAAGTTCCAATATAAGGGAAAACTTAACTCAGCCTTTTTAAGAGAGTATAAATACTAAATAAAGCAAAAACTAGTACAAGCCAATTTGAAAGATACATCTCGTCCACAAGCAAAAGATTTGGAATTAGATTGCTCGGTAGCTGGCTATGACTACAAACTACCTCCAGAACTCATTGCCCAAAACCCAGCAGTTCCTAGAGATAGTTCCCGGTTATTGGTAGTTGATTCTCCGACTACAGGCATCGAAACAGCACCTCTACACCATATTTTCCATGATTTGCCTGCACTGCTGCGCTCTGGTGATTTGTTGGTTATGAACAATACAAGAGTCATTCCAGCGCGGCTTTATGGTCATAAATCCACTGGTGCGAAAATTCAGGTGTTGCTGTTGGAAGAACGGCAGCATAACTGTTGGTTAGCTTTAGTTAAGCCAGGAAAAAGCTTCAAACGGGGAGCAAAGATTATCTTTGAACCAAGGGAAGCGGGTATTGGGCATTCAAAGGAGGCAGAGGGGCAGGGTGCGGGGGGCAGAGGGGAAAATTCTTCTCCCTGCTCCCTTGCTTCTTCTCCAGTCCCTAGCCCCCAGCTAACGGCTACGGTTCTAGAAACAGACGCAGCCACCGGGGGGCGTTTGTTGCAATTTGATGTACCAGAGGGAAAGACTTTGGTGCAACTGTTAGAGGTGTTTGGTGAAGTACCGTTACCACCGTACATTACTACCTCAGAAGCTGCTGATGAGCAGTATCAGACAGTTTATGCTAAACAGCCAGGAGCGATCGCAGCTCCAACGGCAGGATTACACTTTACCCCAGAATTATTACAAAAGTTGCGTGATCGCCAAATCAATCAAGCTTTTGTAACGCTACACGTTGGTGTTGGCACATTTCGCCCTGTGGAAGTGGAAGACGTAACTACCCACCAGATGCATGAAGAATGGATTGAAGTTCCCGCCACTACAGTAGAGCAAATCCGCGCTACGAAAGCTGCTGGCGGTCGAATTATTGCTGTGGGAACAACGGCAGTACGGGCTTTAGAAGGGGCGGCTCAATCGGGTAATTTACAACCATTTTGCGGAAAAACAGACTTATTTATTTATCCCGGCTACCAATGGCGGGTAGTAGATGGTTTGATTACGAATTTTCACTTACCGCGTTCTAGTTTGTTGATGTTGGTAAGTGCCCTAATTGGCAGACAACGATTATTGAATATATACAACGAAGCGATCGCTTTTGGATATCGCTTTTATTCATTCGGTGATGCCATGCTAATTTTGCCGTCAGCTACGGGAGTGAGGAGTTAGGAGTACAGACGCGATTAATCGCGTCTGTACAAGAGTTAGGAGTTAAAAGTTGGAAATTGAGAATTTTTTCTTTCGTGGTGGGTACTCTGACTTATAAGGGGTTAAAAATAAGTACAGGTCTGCTATTAATGTCTGAAAAATACCTATTTTCTCATTGGTTAAATTTATTTTGTCAGGTAACACTCGGTGGCTGTTCTGCATTTTTGATTTTGGCTGCACCGACAATTACTAATTTCCCAGTTAGCAAGCTGCTGGCAGAAACTGCAATTTCTCAGGATCTCGAAGCAGCTAGCTTTTTCCAGCAGGGAGTCACGCGCTATAACCGACAAGACTTACAAGGTGCAGAATATGCCTTTGAGAAAGCGTTGCAGCGAGATCCTAACCTTGGGGCAGCACGGAATTATCTAGGTAATATATTGATAGAGCAAAATCGCCTGGATGAAGCTTTACAAGAATTTACAGAGGTGATAAAACTTAATCCCAATTCTAGCGAAGCTTATTACAACTTAGGGTTAGTGTTGCACCGACAAGGAGAAAAAGATGCAGCAATTACCGCTTATCGCCAGAGCTTGGTGATAGATTCCACAAGGGTGGCAGCGCTGTATAATCTGGGTTTGTTGCTGTATGAACAAGGAAAGTTAGAGGAAGCGATCGCTGCATACCAGCAAGCAATTAATTTAGATAGCAGCAATACCAATGCTTATCTTAACTTAGCGATCGCCTTGCAACAACAAGGTCAAATAGAGCCTGCGATCGCTACTTATCGCCAAGCTTTGAAGCTAGATCCTAAAAATGCCGCAGCCTACAGCAACATGGCAAATTTGCTAGCAATGCATGGTCAAGCTCCTGAGGCTATTTCTGTTTATCGGCAAGCGATTCGCCTAAATCCAAAAAGTGCCTCAGCTTACTATAACTTGGGAGTAACTTTATATAATCAGGGCGAGTTCAAAAAAGCCAGTGGAGTCTTGAAACGCGCTCACAACGAATATCGTGAACAAGGCAACATTGAACAAGCCCAGAAAATTGAGCAGTTAATGCAGCAAATTGCTCAGAAAAGTGGGCAACAGCAACCTCAAGCCAGTCAAACAGCTACTCCTTCTCAGAGTTCAGATTCTACAGTACAAACACCTGAGTCACAGACGCAAAATCAACCAGAAATGCCCGGTAACCCTGGCGATGTACCTGTTTCAGTTGAACCACAATCCACTTCAACAAGTCCCGGACAATAAAAAACTCAGAATTAAGGCGATTTGCAAAAATGCAAAATTTGCCCACCCTGCGGGATCTTGCTACATCCCCCAACCCCTTCTCTCAATTTTGCTAGAAGGGAAACGAATTTCAAAGTCCCTCTCCCAAGCTTGGGAGAGGGATTTAGGGTGAGGGCTTTTGATTCATGCAATAAGTCTATTCTCTGCTGGAGGTTAGTTTTGAGTAAAAGTTGCACACGACATAACTCCCAATACGGTTCGGTTAAAGGGGAAAGGGAAAGGGGGAAAAAACTTTTAACCCTTAACCTTTAACCTTTTCCCCAAAGGTAATTCTGAGTTCAAAATGCTTATCCGAACCGTATTGACATAACTCCTAACTCTTAATT
The DNA here is from genome assembly GCF_034530835.1 of Nostoc sp. DedQUE12b. Taxonomy (NCBI): domain Bacteria; kingdom Bacillati; phylum Cyanobacteriota; class Cyanophyceae; order Nostocales; family Nostocaceae; genus Nostoc; species Nostoc sp. DedQUE12b. The sequence continues at coordinate 10,806 of NZ_JAVRCI010000075.1, forward strand.
CCTAACTCCTAACTTTTTTAAATCGGCAAACGATTAATATCTTTATTGCAACCAATAACAACCATCGCTGAACCACGCTCTAAACGCTTGCTAGCGTCAGGGTTAATTTGAAATTTACCATCCTGACTTACTGCTAACAAATTTAAACCGTAGCGGTTACGAAGTTGAAGTTCAGTGATGGTTTTGCCGTGAAATTCATCAGGCACAATCAACTCGACAATACTGTTATCTGGGTCGAGGTCAAACCGATCTAGAATTGCTGGTTTTGTAAGAGTACGCGCTAGGGCACAACCCGCTTCATACTCAGGAAAAACAACATGATCTGCTCCTACTCGCCGCAACAGTTTACTATGAACTTCACTAGAAGCTTTAGCAACTACGTGAGGTACACCAGCCTCTTTCACATTTAGGGTGGTTATGATACTTTCTTGAACGTAGTTGCCAATCGCTACAATTACAGTATCAAATTCAAAAATTCCAGCTTCTTTGAGTGCGGCTGGTTCTGTAGAGTCTAGTTGCAAAGCATGACCAACTATTCCCTCAGTCAATGCTTCTGAAACTCGTTTTTCATCAATATCTGTTGCCAGCACTTGATAACCAAAATTGTGCAATGTGAAACAAACAGATCTACCAAAACGGCCTAACCCAATTACAGCAAATTGCTGGTTATCTTTACGTAAACTGCGAAAAAAACTTAATGATGACAGATTCACCGTTGTTATCCTTATTATAGCTCCCTGTATTTAGGGCAAAAAACAGTTATACCGCTTGAATTAAAAATTTTATTTTTTGCCTTCAAATGTATATTTTATCAGTTTAGTCATTAGTCATTAATCATTAGTCAGTTGTCAAGAATTATTCTCTCTCCCTAACTATCCTACGAGCAAATTTTCTTCAGGATAGTGAATTCTAGTAGGACGTGGATCTCCTAGTACAGCAGACATCAGTAGTAAAACACCTACTCGTCCAATGTACATAGTGAGAATTAAGATCAGCTTTGCTGCTGTGGAGATACTTGCTGTAATGCCTGTAGAAAGCCCCACGGTAGCAAAAGCTGATACCACTTCAAACAAAATTTGGATAAAATCTAGTGTTGGATCTGTGAGGCTAATTAAAATAGTAGCTAAAATCACCGTCGCTACTGAACCCACTAATACGCCTACAGCTTTCAAAATTAAAGATATTGCTATTTTGCGATCGTACAATAAAACTTCTTCTTTTCCCTGGAGAATCGCCTTAGTGCAACTGGTTAAAACTCTCAAGGTTGTTGTTTTCATACCTCCTCCTGTACCACCTGGACTTGCACCAATAAACATCAGCGCAATCGTAATAAATAGACCAGCGGTAGTCATTTTGCCAATATCGATGGTGTTAAAGCCAGCAGTTCGGGGAGTAACTGATTGAAACCAAGCTACTAATATCTGACCACGTAAATTTAGATAACCAAATGTTTCAGGATTTCTGATTTCTATACAGAAAAAGGCAATTGTCCCTATTACTAATAAGATAATAGTTGTACTAGTTGCAACTTTAAAATCTAGAGAAAATATTTGCTTATGATTTTTTTTGAGAATGCGATCGCGCAACCAAAAATACATTTCCAAAATTACTTGATAGCCAATTCCCCCAAAGATAATCAACATGGTGATGGTGAAGACTACTAATAAGGAAGACTGATAACCAATTAAGTTATCTTTAAATAAACTAAAACCAGCATTATTCCAAGCATTAACACTATGAAAAACCGACAACCAAAGTCCTTGATTCCAACCATATTTTGGAACAAAAGCTGGTAAAAGTAAGAATATTCCTGTAATTTCAAAAATTAAAGTTGTGGCAATAATGGAACGGATAACTTGAGCACTACCACTCATTCCTGGTCGGTCTAAAGCTTGTTGAATAGCTACCTTTTGTCGCAGGTCAAACTTGCGTCCAATTAGCAGAATTAGAAAGGTAGTGCTTGTCATGTAGCCCAAACCGCCAATCTGAACCAACAGTGTCATAAACAACTGACCCCAAAAAGAAAAATAAGTACCAGGATCAACCACTGATAATCCAGTAACACAAACCGCGGATGTCGAGGTGAACAGCGCCACAATAGGGTCGTTCCATGTACCATCGCTAGTTGAGAAAGGCATCATTAGCAAGATGGTTCCTATAGCGATGACAGTCAAAAATCCCAGGCAAACTGTGCGAGAAACGGTCATAATTAATTCAAAATTCAAAATTCAAAATTCAAAATTAAGAAAGCCAGATTTAATATTGGTTGGCACGTGCTTCAATCTGTAGCCATACTTGGGATTATTTGGTATAAATTCGAGCAAGAACTGTTTATTAAGGTAAACCAAGATTTATCCTCCTTGGAAAAATCCTGGTTTACTTTTTTTGGAACAAAAATACCCTTATTTAATTAAAAACACACATGGTAGCCTACAAATATGTTTTTTTTTGAATTTTACTTCGTCTCAATACTACTTTTTTCATGAGTGCAACACTTTACCAGCAAATTCAGCAGTTCTACGATGCTTCCTCTGGTCTGTGGGAACAGATTTGGGGCGAACACATGCACCACGGCTACTACGGTGTCGATGGCAGCCAGAAAAAAGACCGCCGTCAAGCTCAAATTGATTTAATCGAGGAACTGCTTAATTGGGCAGGGGTACAATCAGCAGAAAATATCCTCGATGTGGGTTGTGGCATTGGTGGCAGTTCTTTATACCTGGCAGAAAAGTTTAATGCTAAGGCTACAGGAATTACTTTGAGTCCTGTGCAAGCTGCAAGAGCAACGGAACGCGCAACGGAAGCGAATTTGAGTCTGAAAACTCAGTTTCAAGTCGCCAATGCTCAAGCAATGCCCTTTGCTGATAATTCTTTTGACTTGGTTTGGTCGCTGGAAAGTGGCGAACACATGCCAGATAAAACTAAGTTTCTCCAGGAGTGCTACCGGGTGTTGAAACCTGGTGGCAAGTTAATTATGGTGACTTGGTGTCATCGACCGACTGATAAGTTACCACTGACGGCGGATGAGGAAAAGCATTTGCAGGATATTTATCGCGTGTATTGTTTGCCTTATGTGATTTCTTTACCAGAGTATGAAGCGATCGCACGTCAACTTCCATTAAACAATATTCGCACCGCCGATTGGTCAACCGCCGTCGCTCCCTTTTGGAATGTAGTCATTGATTCGGCATTTACTCCCCAAGCACTTTGGGGCTTACTCAATGCCGGTTGGACTACCATTCAAGGGGCATTATCACTGGGGTTGATGCGTCGCGGTTATGAACGCGGTTTAGTTCGGTTTGGGTTGTTATGCGGGAATAAGTAGAAAAGTTCTGTGAGAGAAAACCGCGCTGTTTCACCACAGCGCGATCGCACTACAATTTAAGAAATATCAATTCCGATTACCCTAGCACCTTGTCCACCGCCAATAACTAAAGTCTCAAGAAAGGATGAGTTTTATTTTAAAAAATTTGGATAAAATCTCTCCTGAAGAATTACAGTCTATACGCCAATAAGCTCAAGACTGGCACGCTCAGTCGTAGTTTATTGCAAGGTATTAAAATAATTCGTAATTCGTAATTCGTAATTCGTCTTGTAGAGACGTTGTGTTGCAACATCTCTACATACTACGAAATCCCACTAATAACCTTAACTAAGCGGTAAGGAATAAGAGTTACAGAGAGTTCTTGCCTAAGTAATAGCTTAGATAAGGGAATTTAGCGTCATTTCATTCAACGACTGTTACCGAAGCCCCTTCATTGGATGGAGGTACACCGGGTAATTCAAGACAGTATCCAGCACCATATACTGTCTTTATATAACGAGGGTGGCGGGGATCTGGTTCTAGCTTGGTTCTCAAGTGGCGAATATGCACTCGAATCGTTTCTATGTCATCATCAGGATCGTAGCCCCAAACTTCTCTGAGGATTTCGCTGGGAGAAACTGTTTGACCGTGGCGTTGCAGCAAGCAGTGAAGTAGCTCAAATTCCAAGTGAGTCAATTTCACCGTCTCATTGAACCATATTGCCTCAAATCTTTCGGGAACGAGGGTGAGTGAGCCATAGTTGAGAATCTCACTGTGCTTTGCGGCTTGGGGAATCCGGTCAGTCCGCCGCAAAAGTGCCCGCACCCGCGCCAGCAATTCTTCAACTTCAAAAGGTTTGGTGAGGTAGTCATCTGCGCCAGCATTAAAGCCTTCCACCTTGTCCTGAGTTTGGCTCAAAGCCGTCAACATTAACACGGGAATCTCAGAGGTGCGCTCATCACGACGCAGGCGTTGGCAAACGGTAAACCCATCTACCCTGGGCAACATTAAATCGAGCATGATCAAGTCTGGTTGCAGCTGGAGAGCCAGCGCCTGACCTTTGATGCCGTCTTCAGCTTGACTAACATCGTAGCCAGCCATTTCCAAGTTGACGGCAACTAGTTCTGAAATCGCTGGGTCATCGTCTATGACAAGAATCCTCGGCATTCTTAAAAAATTATTACTACTTATTAAGGATAATTAACAACCTTTGATAGATACAAAGATTTTTGAATCGATTCTAAAAAAGTTTTTAAATCTTACATAAATATTAAGATTAAATGACTGTGAAATCAAGACTCAATTACACGAAATCTTATAGTCTATGATGTGTTATACTCCCCCCTACAATCCGTCTTGGTTTTTACAAAACGGTGTGATGATGACTGTATACACCGCTTTGTGGGGAAAACGTAACTGGCAAAGTACTACTAAAGACCCAGAACCGTCTTATCACGAGAAAATCTTCATTGGTGGCCAAGGTGTGCCAATTTTTGGCTTGGTTGCCATCCCGGAAAATGCTCATAGCACGATTATCGGTACTTATGGCATTACCGGAGAGTTGGAGACGGAATGGTTTTTGAGGGTGCTAGGACGTAAAGCTTACGCTCAAGGATACGCGATTGTGTTATTTGATTGGCGGGCCCACGGCAAAACGGCCGAATTGTCCCCGACTCTAACTTCTGATGGTTTGTATGAGGGGGAAGATTTTGTTCGCATCGCTGCTGCTGCTAAGGCGATGGGATGTCCGGGGAAATTTTGGTTGACAGGGTATTCTTTAGGAGGGCAATTGGCACTCTGGGCGGTGAAGGTGGCTGGCGAGGTGATTAGGGAGGATGAAGATTTAGGATTAGAAGATAGCGATATTGGCGGTGGTATGGTAGTTTGTCCGAGTTTGGATTCGGAGCGATCGCTATCTTACCTAGTTACAAAGCCCTTCGGCAGATATTTGGAAGCGGGGATTGCTCAGAATTTAAAAAAACTAGCGTGGCGAATTCATGATGCCCATCCTGGAAGTATTGACCCAGAAGCGATTGAACGGGCAAACAGTATCTGGGGTTTTGACAATGAACTGGTAATTAAGCAACTAGGTTTTTCTTCTGTGGAAGCATATTACCAAGCAAGTAGTGCTTTACAAATACTGCCGCAAATATCGAAACCGACTTTGATTTTATATGCTGCGGACGATCCACTTTTTGACCCAAGTATCATACCGGAATTAGAAGAAGCTTGCGATCGCAATCCCGCAATAGATTTATTACTCACTCAGTACGGTGGTCATGTTGGCTATTTGAGTAGCAAAAATTGCCAGCGTCAAGTACAAGATTCTGACCCTTGGTGGGCATGGAATCGGGTTTTACAATGGTTGGAGAAAAAGCGAATAGGGTAGCAGGCGAGAAAATATTCAAGTTGCTAGGCTACTCGACGGATGGAGTCGTATGGTTTGGAAATCCAAAAAAGTGAATAGAGTAGCTTGTTTTTGCTACTTGTCCTAAATAAACTATTCCAATATAGAGGATGGCATTGGCTGAGAAACTACCACAACATTATTGGTAAACCAGCAATGACAGAAGCAACACCTGTCCAGAGAGTAAAACGCTCAACATCTACTTCATCCAAAGCAATGCTCATTTCCTTAATTGATAATAGCAGCGCTGTCAGTAGCAGCATAAAGAAAGCAAGGTACTCCAAATTAATAATCATTCATCCTCGATATGTTCTATAAAAAAGTAGCTCTAATATGTTTTTAACAAGCTTTAGCAAGGTTTTTTTGTTCCAGATTTAACAATTTATGAGAAAAACTATTTATTAGTGAAGAGATATCTACTTCAGATAGCCAAATCATGGTTTCATAACCAACCCGACCCATTTCTGGCTCTGGCCCCATAGGCATTTCCACCAAATATTCCCAGCAACCTGACTCAAATCGGTAGTTTTTGATGATGCCTTCCCCACCCATAAAACTTACGATTTGACCTTTACAAAGCTTAGGTTCTGGCAAATGACTTGCAGACATTCCTCGTAATTCCTTGGAGTAACAATGTGATAGCTAATGTTGTAGCCAAAAGAAAATTTATTATTCTCTGTCAAGGGTTTTAATGTATTCTCTTTCAGAGGATTTAACCTTGAGCAAAGGATCGTACATCTAAAGTAATAAAAATGGCACGTATATGTAGAGTAATAAATTAGTATGTTAGTCAGGGAAAGCGCTCACAGCTACCGTAGTTATGTTTACAAGCCGACTTAACATTTAACAATTCCTCTGGCAGATTTATTCTAGGGAAAACAAACGCAGTTATTTTGTTAAGTGATTAAGTTAATATTTGAAATGCCATCCATCAAATTAGAAAGCATTCCCCTGCTGATTAAATAAAGGGAATATACTGTAAAGCTCACAAAATCCTCTTTGTTTCCAAAGCTGTGACCCTGCGTTGAACATCCGAAGCGATAAGCCTGAGGCATGGCTACGCTTATCGTATTGGTCTGGCGCATAGTATAGTAGCGCTAAAGCATCAAACTAGATCCACCAATAATAATTATTGTGAACAAACTACTAGAGTACAAAACCTTATCCAATACAAAAAGAAAAAAATCCAAATAAAATCTGAATTACGAATTATTATGAATCTCTGGCTACCTGCACCAACAGATTTAACTTTGCAACTAGATGAGATTCATGTCTGGCGTATAGACCTTGACCAACCAGAACCACAACTGCAAAAATTAGCAGCGACTCTTTCCAATGACGAAATAGCTCGTGCTGAACGGTTCTATTTTCAAGAACATCGCCAGCGTTTCATCGCTGGTCGTGGTATTCTCCGAACTATATTAGGTCGCTATTTGGATATCCAGCCCCGACAAGTGCAGTTTAATTATCAACAGCGTGGCAAACCAGTATTAGCAGATACATTTGCCGATAGTGGACTGGCGTTTAACTTGTCTCATTCCCAAGGGTTGGGTTTGTGTGCGGTGAATTGTACTAGAGAAATTGGTGTAGACCTAGAATATATTCGCCCGATGTCTGATTTGGAAGCTCTTGCCAAACGGTTCTTTTTACCGAGAGAATATGAAATGTTGCGATCGCTATCTCCCAACCAACAGCAAGAGGTATTTTTCCGTTACTGGACTTGTAAGGAAGCTTATTTAAAAGCAACTGGAGACGGACTATCCCAGTTAGAGCAAATTGAAGTATCGCTAACTCCCACAGAACCAGCCAAATTACAGATAACTGAAGACTGGAGTCTTTTTGAACTAGTACCTGCTAACAATTATGTTGCTGCTGTTGCTGTAGAGAACTTTGGCTGTAACTTAAAGTGTTGGCAGTATTGATGTTGGTTAAGCTCATCTTTTGGCTGAAACAAGAGAGATATTGCGGACAAATGACCAATGACCAATGACAAATGACAACCTGCTTACTTATCTTCCTGCATATTTCTCACAATCTTTGTCACCACCTTTCTAGGTACAAATCTGACACTTTTTGCCAGTAGTTTATTCATAAAACCAGGAATGACAATGGTTTTGCCCTTCATTAAGCCGTGAAAACCAATTTCGGCTACTGTTCGTGCATCCATCATCCGCTTACCCTTGAGCAACTTAGAGTCAGCCATCCCGGTTCTTTCGTGAAAGCCAGATGCGGTTGAGCCTGGACAAAGAACTGTCACAGTGACACCTGTACCTTCTAATTCATTAGCGATCGCTTCTGAAAAAGATAAGATATAAGCTTTAGTAGCAAAATAAACCGCCATCAAAGGCCCAGGTTGAAAAGCAGCAGCCGAGGAAACATTTAATATTTTACCTTCACCTTGTTTTACCATGTGCTTTATAAATAGCTTGGTTAAATGGGTGAGGCAGACCAAATTTACCTGTAGCATTTCCAATTCAGTAGCTAGGTCTGTTTCGTGAAATAATCCATAGATACCAAATCCAGCATTATTTACCAGCACATCAACATTAATATTGGCGAGTTGCAACTCCGTGAAAATTTCTTCAGGAGCAGTTGATATAGATAAATCCTTAACAATAGTTTTGACAAGATTTCCGAATTGTTTTTGGAATTTAGCTGCAATTTCTACTAGCTTTAGCCCGTTTCTGTCTACTAAGACTAGATTGTAATCATGAGTGGCAAAAATACACGCTAATTCGTAGCCAATTCCACCGGCTGCCCCAGTTATAAGAGCAGTTTTTTTGCTCTGAATTTGATGTGTTGTGTTCATGTAAGAATATTGGTGAATTCAACTTGATGAAGCTGCGTTGCATTTACAGTGGTTCTCGTTCTACAATTAAGTACGCGTAATATCTCAACCGACAAGAAATGTCTTGAGTTATTACCCTTTAAAATACTGGTGTGATGCCTTGGATAGATGTAGCAGTCCAAACCAAAATTTAGGATTTATACATCGAAGAAGTTGGGAATTAAAGGAGCTTGGTTATTTCAGACTGCTATCATTTGGCTTTTGATCACTTACAAAAGGCAAAGGGTAAAATCAAACTTTTATGCCCGACACTAACCATTCTATCCTCGATTGCTTCTGTCAAGAGGTGAGTACTAAAAATTTACATTATTGAGCATAAAAAAACAGGGCAATTATATTGCCACTGTTGGTATATAAGTTGTTGCTGGCATCTGAAATATTAACTATTCAGCAGTACTGAGTTTGAAAAAACATCGACAAAATAAACTTGTTTTGTTGTAGTTGTAGGGTGTGTTACGGCTTCCGTAACGCACCGAAAGTATTCGGGATAGTGCGTTACGTTCCTAACACATCCTACGCAAGTTGTGAACTTCTAAGCGATATTTAAAAAGCCGCTTTGAATTAAGTAGGCGGTGTAAGTCATAAACAATTGAGAGTCAATTGGTGGACAAACAATAGAACTACCTGCTAGTGCATGGAGAGTATCTTGGCAACTGATATCAGGTCTTCTAGCTTGTAAGTACAAATCAGGAATAGTCAGTTGCTCATCAGACCAACGTTCCAGTAAAAAGGGTCGCAAAGTGTACAAAGGATTGTCAGCAGAAGTGACATTATTGATTAACTCAGATTGCCATTTTTCGTAAGGAATCATCTCAACTGAATAGCCAAAAGAGCGTATCCACTCAACTAGCATTTTTAAAGCGGCAGGTTGGGGATGTTGTAAATTGAAAGCTTTACCTATAGATTCTTTTTGCCGTGATAGATAAACGATCGCTTTACTTACATAGTCCACAGGTGACATATCCAACATATAATCTACATCAGGGAAATATCCCATTTGTAGACAACCTTTGGTCATCAGATTGATAAAGTCATGTGTGTTACAAATGCCTGTTTTGCTATCACCAGAAATCAGTGGTGGTCTATGGATAGTTACAGGTAGTCCACGGTCACGAGCAATTTTAACTAACTTTTCAGCTACCCATTTTGTTTGAGAGTAACCAAGATAAATACCTTCCCAATGATTGAATTCATCCTGTTCTTTAACAACCTTGCCAGCATAAGCAGTGGATTCAAAAACAGCGACGCTAGAAACGTAATGTACAGGCTTAACTTTAATTTGACAAGCTAGCCTCAAAACTTCTTGTGTTCCTAAAACATTGGCTGCCTTCAGTGCAGAGTATGGAAAAACATAATTTAACAAAGCACCACTATGATATATAGTATCAATATTGGTAGCTAAAGTTTGAAATTGTTCAGACCCAACACCTAACAATGGCAGAGATAAATCCCCGACAATCGGAATAATTCTGGAGCTAAATTCTTCTTGCCAAATTGCATACTGTTCCAAATTCTTTTGAAGTTTGCTAATGCCTTCTTCGGCATTAGCAGCACGCACTAAGCAATAAATATCTGCCTTAGTTTCTTGTAGCAGTTCCCGGATGATAAAAGCTCCTAAAAAGCCCGTTCCTCCAGTTATAAAGATGTTCTTGGGTTCACCCACAAGCACATTAGATGCAGCACCAGGATGGATGGTAGGGTCAAGAACAGCCTCGGCAGCTAAATCTAGAATAGAGGGTGCAGTGTTGGCATTAGAGGCTACTACTTTTGTATCTTGAACTGGTGAACCATCTTGCACTTCTTCAGCTAAACGCTGTGAAAGAGCTTCAATATTTGGGTAATGCCACAATAGCAATGGAGATGGTTGAAATCCTAGCAATTTTTCTAAGTTACTTACTAGAATCATTGCTTGGGCTGAATCCAAGCCATAGTTTTCTAAATGTTCTTTGACATCTATTTCATCAGTTGCTACTCCTAGCAACTTAGCTAAGTTAGATACCAAAAATAATTGAATATCGTCTGCGGTGAAAGACTGTTTTATAGCCATTTTTAAATCTCCAACAATGATGTAGAACGAACAGGGTGATACTGACTGTAATAATCAGAAGTTTGCAGTCCTTGAATTTTCAAATTTTGGACGCGGTACAAAAAGGCTGCACCAGTCATAATTTGATTAGCAACATCGACTACACCACGATTATTTGGTTCAGACAAATAAGAACCGCGTACCCAGTCATTGAAACCGCCCATTGCCGGGCCACACCAAATTTGATAATCGACTTCTCTACCTTTTTCACCAGAACTAGACCAACGGGAAGATAATCCTAGATACCAACGGAAAATCAACGCCATTTTCAGTTTAGGATTATTGACTGCTTTCCCAAGTTTCTCAGGATTCTTTTGGGATAAATAAGCCGCAGTTCCTTCCCATACTTCAGCAATAGTTTTGCGAAAAACTTGTTTTTCTAATTTCTCTCTTTCTGCCAAAGGAATCTCTTCAATAGAATCATAAGCGCGATAGAGTTCAAATAATTTCTGCGCTCGCATGGGGAACATTGTACCCCGTTTGAGAACTTGCAATTTGACTCCCATTTCAAACATATCTGCTGCTGGGGCCATTATCATATCAGCCATTTCTGCTTGGGCTAATAATTTTTTGGTATGTTCACAAGCCCCAGATTCAACGCATGATTGATTAATGGAACCGGTCATTATATAAGCAGCACCCATCATGAAAGCTGCTAATGCTGATTGTGGTGTCCCAATTCCCCCTGCAACGCCGATTCTAATGGGTGTTTGGTAATGATATTGTGCTTGAATTTCGTCTCGCAAGGCAATAATAGAAGGTAACACACAAACCAGGGGACGGTTATCTGTATGACCTCCAGAATCAGCCTCGACGGTAATATCATCAGCCATTGGAACTTTGCCTGCAAGGGTTGCTTGTAACTCAGTAATTAACCCTTGTTCTAGCAGTTCTTTAATTATTCTGGCTGGTGCTGGTTGCAGAAATTTAGTCGCAACTTCTCGGCGAGAAATTTTGGCAATGATTTTATTTTTGATTTCAATTTGATTGGCGCTATTCAAACCCAATCCAGCAACACGGTAATAAACAATGTTGGGGGTTAAGTCGAGAAATGCAGAGGCTTCTACTGTTCTCACTTGGTATTTGAGGTATAAATCTACAGCCCGACGTTCAATAGCAGGTTCATTAGGGCTATGAATTAAATTAAATGCATAAGGCCCTTGAGGTAAAGCTTGTTGAATGCGATTTATGGCTGCTTCCAAACGTTCTGGAGTTAAACCACCTGCACCAAAGGAACTCAAAATTTGCTCTTTTCCTAGTGCAATGACCATTTCTTCGGAAGCAATTCCGCCAGCCATTGCGCCGGTAACGTAGGCATATTTTACTCCATAAGAGGAGAGAAAATTGGGATCTCCAAATTGTTGAATGCGGATTGGTGCTGCAAATGTTAGCAGTTCTACTTGTGCTGTTGTGCCATTATCACCAGGGGATAAATAACCCTCATTAGTGACACCGATTTTTCCGGCAACTTTCACGATGTAGCAGGGTTTATTTAACACCATCAATTTATCTTTGATGGTTTGTTTCTCGAAAGATACAGTTTCTAAAGAACCTTTCCAAATCTGGTTTTTGTTATGAAACCAGGTGGAGAAGTTAAGGCCATTATCGTGTTTACTTAGTACCGTATCTACGGTTGTCACGGCAGTTATCCCTCGGATTACAATTATTAAATAAGGGGAGTGGGGAGTGGGGAATAGGGAATGGGGAAGAAATATTTTCCTTTTATCAGTTCACCTTTCCCCTTACCCAAGGTTATTGACGGTTGAAGTATGTAGACTTATGTCAAGATTCTTCGTTAAGCAAGTTTTGGGCGCAAGCTAGTTGCAATTGAATTATTTCGCTCATTTGTTGACTGTAATCTTGTCTAGCTTGTAAGAAGGCAGTGTGTGCTTTAGTTATCTTTGAATTATTAGCATTGAGCTTTTGATACTGGGTCTTATTTAAATCGAACATGCTGATGATGCTACTAATTTTTCGAGTTATGACTGGCGCGGAGGAAAGAGAAATTGGCTGTCTAATTGCGCTTGACTCAGAAGATTGTAATTGTTCTTTCGGTTCAAAAAGGTTATCAATGATATTTTTCGGTTTTACTTCTTCTGACAGAGGCAAGATGTTAGAGGAATAACTTTCTTCTTGGGTTATGTGGTTGGAAGTGTTAAGAGAATCTGTGATTTCAGATTGTTGGAGATTAGGTATCTGTGGATGCTGTATTTTGAAGCGTTCGCTCCTAAGATGCCCAGCAAAATCTTCAACAAGTTTGCGATTTTCTTCGCTCAAAATTGTAGCAGCGATCGCTTTCCCACCCAAGGTAACTGTTCTCAATGTTGCTTTACTTGAATTAGCGGTTTCTTGAGCTTTGCTATACAAGGGTGATAAATCCACATTCACTTGATGACTGAGTAGTTTTGCTAATGCTTTGACCATCGAAGCATGGTCATCCATTCCCCTACGATTTAGAGAAACTGTGATATGTTCTTTGTTACCGAGAATTTTATCAATCCATCGTGAACAAACACTACCAGCACCTGCTTCTAAAAATATTTTGACCCCATCATCGTAAACACGATTAACTAATTGCGGAAAATCAAGTTCTTGGCACAATCCTTTGGCAATATTGTGAGCAATGGCATCACTTTCAAGTGCAATCGGTTGATAATCGGCGGCAGAATAAAAGACAATCCCAGGAAGATTTTGTGATGGTAAGCTGTTTACCTTCTTGATTTCCTCGAACTGCGATCGCATCGCTTCACAATGTATCACATGGTCGAAGGGAGCAGGGAAAGAATTGCAACCTAAAGTTGTAAGAACTCGCTTACAGGCTGCATCGTCACCAGCAATTAATACTTCTTCTGGTGTGTTGATTTGAGTTAAGTAGACGCGATTCTCTTGTTTCAGGCATTCTCTAACTTGAGATGGAGTGGCCATGAGAACATAGGTATTCCAAAAATTGTTGTTTGGTGAATCTGTTAATCCCCAATATTCACGCACCGCATTTTTCGGCCCAGATAACTTATCGCCAAATAGAGGTGATGAGTTTAAAGTGTTACTTCCACCCTCAAAATCACTCCAAACTCCTTGGGCAACCATCATGCTAGTTTCACCCAAGCTATACCCAAAAACGCATTGCGGCTTGACTTGGAAATCATCTCGGAAAATTGCTGTCATGTATCTAGCAAAGGCAATTTCACTTTCAAACATTGCCAGTGAATCATCTAACAATTGTTTTTCGAGAGTTTCTAGTTGCCTGGTTGTCAATTTAGGTAAGCTTCTGGGATAAACTAGCTTTTCAACATCGGCAGCCCGATTGTAGAGATTGTTACTTTTTAAATCCTCGAAGACTTTAGGAAATAAGCGAAAAACAGTCCGACCAATGCCAATATAAGAATTGACTGCTGCGGGGTAAACATAAGCAACTGCTCCGGTTTTACCCAATGGTTTCGCTGTGAAATAACTTCCGATTGGTGTTTGCCAATCTGTGCCGTTCTCAAAGGCATTATTTACACCTTTGCGGGCAGATTCAATTTCTTTGAGTAGTTCTTTTGTGTTACGTCCTGCGATTGATAAGACGTATTTTGCATCAGATTGCTGCTCAAAGGTAGCGAATGTTTGGCTGGCGGTAGCTGATAAAGAAGAACTAGCTTCGATGGATTTTTGAAGATGGTTTAGGATATCGGGTATAGTGGAGCGATCGCTAACTGCGATAGGAAACAGATGAAAAGGCATTTGTTGCAAATATCTGTTGTCGCGTTCCTCTTGGCTGGGTTCCTCCGATAAGATTAAATGGGCGTAACTCCCATCTATACCCATGCTATTAATTGCTGCTATTCTGCGTGTGCCGCCTTTATCAACAAACCAAGGTCTTGATTCCATCGCCACATAGAAAGGGCTACCTTCCCATACTTGCGGTGTTTTGACACCAGACCATTTGGGTGTGGCGGGAATATACCTGTAATAAAGACAGAGAGCAGTTTTGATTAAGCTAGCAATTCCCGATGCTGTATAGGTGTGGCCGATATTAGCTTTGACGCTGCCCAATGCACAGTGCAGACCATTGCCCAGTTTCGGATAAGCTTGGAGTAAACCTGTGATTTCGGCTTCATCCTCCTGGGGAACGCCACTACCGAAGACTTCCACATAGTTAACCTCTGTGGGTTGAATCTCTGCCATCTCGAAAGCTTGTTTGCAGACATTGCTGATAGCTGAGGCATCAGGTTTTACCAAAGCGTCACTCAAAGTAGAATTACCTTGTGCGAAACTCATGCCATCAATTACTGCATAGATGCGTTCATTGTCTTCCTTAGCAGCTTCGTAGCGCTTGAGGACGACAGCACCGGCACCCTCGCCAACTGTCCAGCCATTAGCTTGTTGGTCGTAACCCAACGTATTTACACCTGTATTAATTGGTGCGAATTGGCTACGGAACAAGACATTTTCCACACCACCTGCTAAATCCACTGCACCCACAACCACCGCGTCTACTTCTCCCGTAGCGAGTAGCATTTGGGCAACTTCCAACGCTTTGAGGGCAGAATTTTCGCCAGCGCTGACGGTGAATGCAGGGCCAGTGAAATTCCACAAAGCAGAAATCCGACTCGCCATGATGTTGGCGATGTGACTTACATATTCGCCGATTTCTACTGGTTGGTGAATGCTATCTTTGACAATGGTTTCCAGTTGGGAAAGCTGTTGGGCAGGTAGAGAAATTCCTTGGTTGAGTAAGCTATCCTTAACTTGCCAAGATAGATTCCATCTTTGCTGTAGCTGATGCACAGAGAATTCTGTCTCGGCGGCAACAATCACAGCCACATTGCCACCCTCCTGTAGTTTCGCATCTTTTACGGCGCGATCGCTAACTTTCAGAAGCAACAATTGTTGTGGATTTAATTTCTCAATTTCATTCGGTGGGATTTTGCACGATAAAGTATCGATTTCAAAATCCTTAATATATGCTCCTACTGGTGCTTTCCCGTCTGCTAAACCGTACTCTTTCAGAACACTTTTTTGATTTTCTATACCGTGCCATCTTTGAGGCGGTAGAGAAGTAAAATGTTGTGTTCCATCGTAAATGCTGCGTTCAAAAGCGTCTAAACCATTGCAGTTACCAAAAAAGGCATCCATACCTACAATGGCGACTTTGGTAGGTGGAACAGGTGGAGTTGATTCAACTGATTCTGCTGTATTTCCTTGTTCTAAAATCAGATGAGAATTAGTACCGCCAAAACCAAAAGCGCTAATAGCTGCCCGTTTAATTGATGCGTTATTATTAGGCCATGCCGTAGCTGTTCTAACAATTTTGTCGGCGGAAATTGTACCATTTTCTGATGTTAAAGGTTCCGAAACATTCATGGTTGCTGGAATTACACCATGAGACATACTCAAAATCACTTTAGTCAAGCCAACCATGCCGGCAGCAGTTAACAAGTGACCAGTATTTGCCTTAGCAGAACCTACTAGAGGTGCAGCTTGATGTTGACCAAAGAATGTTTCTATGGAGTTGAATTCGGTTGTATCTCCTAGTAATGTGCCGGTGGCGTGACACTCTAGATAATCGATGGTTTTGGGACTAACTTTTGCCTCGTTATAGGCTCGTTCAAAAGCTAGAACTTGTCCTTTAGGATTAGGACTCAGTAAATGTTTACCTTTGCCATCATTCGATAGTCCATTACCGCAAATGGTAGCAAGAATATTGTCACCATCTCTAACAGCATCAGAATATCTTTTCAGCATTACCATCCCAACACCATCGGCAGGAATTAGCCCTCTAGAGGATTTATCTAAGGGGCGGCTAATGCCGTTTTCTGCATACCCTTGAACGCCGGAAAATAACATCCGCACAAATAGCGAATCTGCACAACTGATGGCTCCAGCTAACATGACATCAGCTTTGTGTGACCATAAATAATGAGACGCTAGTTTAATCGCATAAAATGAGGAAGAACATGCAGCATCCAGACATAAATTAATCTGAGATAGAGATAAAGCTTGAGCTACGATAGATGCTGGTAAACCAGATATCATCGCATTGTATAAAGAAGCTTTAGTTGCACTTGGTACAGCTAAATCAAAATCTTCATACTGTAAAAGTTCTTTGACGGCAGGGTTAATAGCTTGCTGGTAAATTGGAGAGAATAATTGATTAGATAATTTTGTTGGGAATGACAAATTACCTAAAATTACGCCGCATTTTGCAAGGACAGTTTGATTACCCCAATAGCCACTTTGTACGATTGCTTGTTTGGCGGCATACAATGACCATTTGAAGGTATTATCTAAACCAGCAACAAATTCTGATGGTAGATTGTATTCGGAAGGATTAAACTGGAAGTTGCGAATGTACCCGCCTTTGAGAGAATAAGTTTTGTCTGGTGTACCTTTGACTGGATTATGAAAGATTGTCGGATATACTCCGATTTCTTCGACGGTTGCAGAGGATGTTGAATCTTTTTGATTAACGATGTTTTGCCAGTATTCTTCAGGATTTTTGGCATCGGGGAATAGGCATGATAATGCGATAATTGCTATTTTTTCCACGATTTATATGCTCCGAGTTTGGGTATTTAGCAAGAGATAATTAAAAGGCAGGATTTACGCTGTTCCCCAAACTTTGAACGAGGCAATTTATAGCAATCCTAAGATTAAGCTAGCTTTGATAGTTCGTAGTAAAAACATTAGAGTTGAATTATTAGCAAATTCTCTGCGACCCTTTGCGTTTCCCTTTGCGAACCTACCCTACGGGAAGGCGAAGCGCCTATGCGTTTAAATTTAAATCCTCAATTCGCCAAAATTTCACGGACTAAAGTCCTTACTACAAACTTTAATTTCACAGATTATTAGCTTCTGAGCATTTTCATTGACCAAATAATGGCATGAGCGCCGAGCATTCGTGAATAGATTTTACCTTGGCGGTCGTGTATGATGAAGTTTGCGATCGCACTACTTGGTGTCTTAGATAGTACTTCACAAGAAACGTAGAATGTTTCGTTATGTGGTATCATCGCAAACTGTTCAAACTTTTCTACTTTTCCAGGTAAACAACCTTCTTCATGAAAGTGTTGTGTCCAAACCCATAAGGCATGCATACTCAAGTCTGTTGTATAAGGATTTACCCATTGGACAGGGAATTGTCCTTGTTCCTGTGCGCTGAGTTCTGGCCACAGACATTCTGTAGTGATTTTTTCAGGACTAATGTTTAAGACTCTTTTGATTTCTTGAAAAGCCGGACCGTGAAATAATGTGGCTCCACCATTTTGGTAAAAATCTTTTCCTGTAGCGGTGATGATATTATCTTCTTCGAGATTGAGAGATTCATAAGTGGGTACATCTGGGATTTCTCGCTGGAGATTGAGTTGAGCGCTAAAATGAAAATGGATTCTGCCTTGTGGATTCTTACTCGAAATTTTGGCTTTAAGTTCGATTCTTTCAAGATTAACTTTAGAAATTTCTTCTATTTCTAAAATATGTTCTTTCGCTAATGTTTCATTGAAAGTAATCCCCTTTAAAACTTTAAAATCTTGGTAATTAAACAACCGATAACCAGGATATAATTGTTCAGAAGCATTGATAATCCAAGTCATTGCACAAGTTGCTGGTAAAACTGGAGAACCAGCAATCGTATGATCGTGCAAAAATGGATTAGCCTCCAACGTCATTTGGCGACGAATACGATGGGTTCGTAGTTCTGAATCTAGCTCTGTAGCCATTGGAACTAGTGGACTACCAATAACAACTTGTGAGGTTGCATGATTAGTATTATCCATTTCCTTAACTAGCATTTGTGCCCCGACTGCAATGGGAATTATTTCAATTTTTCGCTCTTGAAAAATCTTCTTTAATTCTGCTGTCACCATTCCACTGTCCCAAGCGCCCCAGTTGATAGCGACGACATGACACGAGGGATAACTTTGCTTAAATATATGGGCTGATTTGTTCAGAATTTCATTTGCGATCGCATAATCAGATTGTCCAGGATTTCCGTAAAATCCTGTTACTGAAGAAAACAAAACTAAATGCTGAAGTTGATTAGGGTTGACGCAAGCCAGGAGGTTTTCTAAGCCTTGAACTTTGGCAGTGTAAACTTTTTCAAAATCCTCTTCTGTTTTCTTTTCAATTAACTTATCAGCTAAATTTCCAGCGCCGTGGATGATTCCGGTAATTGGGCCGAGATTTTGCACAGCAGTAGCAAGTTTTTCTTGTAAAGCTGGCGTATCTGTAACATCGACGCTGATATATTCTGCTTTAGCTCCGGTTTTTTCAATTGCTGCTAGAGTCTTTTTAATTTCGCGGCTGGAGGTAATTTTGTTATATATTTTTTGCACATTCATGGGTGTGGGCTTCTCTCCTTGAGAAAGAAGATTTTCCATGATGCTTTTTTTCAATGCGGATTCATCAGAATTTTGAGCATAATCTGGCTCTGTTTCTAATAGTTCGGAGCGACCGAGGAGGATGAATTTGCAGGGTTGCTGTTGGGCTAATCTGATAGTACACTCAGCCGTAATCCCTTTTGCACCGCCGCTCACGACAAAGACAGATGATGGACTAAGCTGGGCTGTTTGTGTCATAAATCCTCGTGAATACCTGCATAAATTGGGTTTTGATGTGCAACTGATTCTTGAAACCCCCTCTCCAAACCTCTCCCCCACAGGGCTACGGTGTAGAAGTCTGAAATAGCTCATTAACCAGGGTTTTACCCCACCCTAACCCTCCCCTTGTAAAGGGGAGGGAACTAGATTTCCTGTTTCCCCCCTTTATAAGGGGGGATTAAGGGGGGTAATTCGACTTGTGTGTACACCGAGGCTTTGATTCTTACTCCCCTTTTCTTGTAGGGAAGGGGTTGGGGGTTAGGTTCGAGAGAAAGTTGCACACAACATTAATCAACTTTTTAATCGGCAATAATGGTGACTCGTCCTTGTGAGCCGTAGCCAACTTCACTTATATAAAGGTTGGGATCGTGAAGTTCGGCAATGATGTTTTGTACTGACTGTTTAGCATCAAGTCTGGGACTTAAATCGATCGCACGAGTAAATACCTTTGGCCATTCCCATCTGAGAGTTTTGGTTAATCCGAACAAACCAGCGCCGATCGCACCGAAGTTAACTTTGTACTCTAAACCGAAGGCTCCATCAAGGTGAGCAACTGTGCAGAAACAACTACGTCCATGCTTTGCGGCTTCGTTTAGAGAGGGTTTCAGGTGTTTCGCCATCAAAAATACGTGCTTGACGATCGCCTTTTCTGATTCGTTATAAGAAATAGTTCCAGTGTGATTTCCTACAAACATCGGATGTAGATGGATGAAGGCCCCAATCGCTCCGCAGTGAGATGCGATCGCTTGCAATTGTTGTTGAAGATGTTCTTCACTCAAGTTTGCTAAGGTGACGCGGGTTACTCCTGTGGGTAAGGGTGCTTGTTGGGCGATAAGCGATTGGGGGAAGCTGATAACTACTACTTTCCAGCCTTTCTCGATTAGGGATTCAGCTAATTTATAAGTGGTGAGGGAACCATCATCGGTGATTAAACCGATGTGTCCCTCTGGTAACGTGAAATCCAAATAATCAGGTTGTGCTAGGCTTCTGAGTTTGACCGGATGGCGTTGGATAGTATGCTCTAATTCCGGTGGCTGTTGTTGGACAAACTCAGGCTCAGACTTTTTTTTTTCACCTCCAGCCAACTGCTGTAGGTAATCGACTATTTGACCGATGGTGCGGAGGTCGCCGAGTTCTTCGATATTCGGTTTGGGTAAGTTGGGGTACATTTCTTGCATCGCCCCTAAGATTTCTACCCGTTTGATGGAATCAATTCCTAAATCAGCTTCCATGTCCATTTCCAGTTCCAGCATCTCGACTGGATAGCCGGTCTTATCGCTGGTGATGGCTAACAGGGTTTCACCTAAGTTTGCAAATTCATCACTTGTAGAAGGAGCAACTTCTGGTTCTGGAGTGAATGCGACAACTACGCTTGGTTCAGGTGCAACGACTACCTCAACTACTGGTGCAGCCTCTACTGCAATCTCAGTTGCTTGTTGTACGTGAATTGCAATTTCTACAGAAACACTTCTGGAAGCGTGAGATTGCAGATACTCTACAACTTGACCGATGGTGCGTTTTTCTGACAGTTCTTCTAAATTGGGCTTGGGTAGGTTGGGGTACATTTCTTGTAGCGCCCCTAAGATTTCCACCCGTTTGATGGAGTCAATTCCTAAATCCGCCTCCATGTCCATGTCCATTTCCAGCATTTCGACTGGATAACCGGTTTTGTCGCTGGTAATGGCTAATAGATTTTTATCCAAGTCAACAATATCGATGGTTGCGCCAGATACAGGTGCAGCAGTTGTGGGTGCTGGTGGGGTGAATGCAACAACTTCGCTGACTGGAGGTGAGCTAATTTTGACTACAACCTCAGGTTGGGGTTCTACTACTGGGACAGGTGGCGCGACTACAGGCTCTACTGTCTCGACAGTGGCGAAGTGCGGAGTTGGTAGAGACGTGATCGCTCGCGTCTGTATTGGGGCAGGAGTTTCAACTACAGGCTCTACCACCTGGGGAGCGGGCGGGAGAGGTGCTTGGGTAACATTTAAGCCATTTTTAGCTACAGGCTCAGTTACAGGCAAAGGCTGGCTTTCTACTATTTTGGTAGTAGGTGGTACTGGTGCATCAGTAACAGTTGTTTCTGTGGTGAAATGATGGTGTACCTCATTTAGTTTCTCTGCTAGTTCGGTTACTCCATCACCAGAAATAATTTGAGAATACTCTTGCTGTATGAGTTGGAAAAAGCTCTTAGTATATTCCAACTGCTCTTGGAGATATTGCTCATGGATGCGTAGAGTTTCACCTTGTTGAGAATGAAACTGCATCATACTACGCTCTAAGCTTTCCATGACAACAAGCTTCATTTTTGCAGTTTCGGCTGTTGATTTACTTTCGCTCAACAAGGAATTCTGCTGCTGCATCAGTTGGAAAAACGCTTTAGCGTATTCCATTTGATGGTTGAGATAAGTACCGTGAACTTGTAAATTCTCGGCTTGATTTTCCTGGAACTGTGTCAGGAGGTATTCTAAACTTGCTAAAAGTTGTTCGTAATTTGTCAGCTTTTCTGGTGTTGGTTGCATCTTAGATTCCTGGGCTGGTTGTGACAGGGTAACAGGATTCATCTGTTGCTCTGGCTGGGTGATGATATTAGAACTCACACCGTTCATTTCTGGGGTGGATTTTTTATGCCCGTTAGTCTCTATCACTGCTAGAGGTGGAGTCACACCTGGGCTGCTAAACAAAGGAGCCGCATCAGAATATTCGGGAGTGGGTAATGTGACTTTATGCCCATCCTGCAAAGCTTGAGCGAAGGCATTTTTCGTTTTTTCGGATCTGTAGTTTATCCCGTTTAAACGGACATTTAATGTCTTCTTCGTCTCAATTGGGGGTATAGTTTGGGGAAGTTGGTAAGGATCGAGGTTATTCAAAGCCATACCTATCACCCGCAACTGTACAACCGCTTCTCGCAAGGAGCGATCGCTATTCTTTTGAGTGCTGGGGTTCAAAGATACGGTGATGTGAGGGCGATCGCCAAGGATATCTTTCACCAAGTTGGTGAGAATTCTCCTTGGCCCAAATTCCACAAAGCAAGTACCACCCGCCGCATAAATATTTTCAATTTCCTGTTTAAACAGCACCGAGTTGGAAAGATGGCTTTCGAGGATTTTTTGAATACCTTGGGCTTCCTTGGGATACTGCTTACTGGTGACGTTGCTGTAAACAGGGATTTTTGGACTTTGGAATTTGACAGACTTGGTGGCGATCGCAAAGGATTTTTGAGCAAAGGCGATTAGCGGTGTATGGAATGCTGCTGATACAGGTAGCAATACAGCAGTATATCCTTTCTCATGTAAAGCCTCTTTGATTCTCGCTATTTCTGCGGTAGGCCCAGCCAAGACAAATTGAGTCGGAGAATTTTGATTAGCGATCGCAACTTGCGGAAAATGTTTCAGCACTGCTTCCACTTTGCTGATGTCTTCTTTGACAGCCAACATACTACCCGCATCATGATCTGGATCTTCGGGTGCAGCCATTGCTTGACCCCTAGCTTTCACCAGGAACAAGTAATCTTCTGTACTCAAAACCCCCGCAGCCCATAGTGCGGTTAATTCACCAAAGCTATGTCCCGCCACAAAATCTGACTTAAATCCAGCTTGTTGCAGTATGCTGTACATCCCTGCACTCAACACCCCGATGGCTGGTTGAGCGTATTCTGTGCGTTGTA
>NZ_JAVRCI010000076.1:0-32773 GCF_034530835.1 Nostoc sp. DedQUE12b
AAGACTCGTTAACGGAGATAAAAGCCTCATTCACGAGGATCAAAGACTCGTTAACAAAAAATTTAGCATGGGCATCGCTAATTGCTAAGTGTAAATTATTCTAAAACTATTAACCAATCATTAACTATTTTTCAGAATGACTTCTATCTCCGATTCCTTTCAAACTTTACGCGATCGCCAACAGTGTGCTTTAATCCCTTTTATCACAGCAGGCGATCCTAATTTAGAAACCACTGCCGAGGCTTTACGCATCTTAGATCGCAATGGTGCTGACTTCATCGAGTTGGGTGTTCCCTACTCCGATCCTCTGGCAGATGGGCCTGTGATTCAAGCAGCAGCAACCCGCGCTTTGCAAAAAGGCACAAAATTAGAGCAAGTGCTAGAGATGTTACACGTAGTGATTCCTAGCCTAAAAGCGCCGATAATTCTATTTACTTATTACAATCCCATTTTGCACCGGGGTATTAAGACATTTTTGGCGCAAATTGCCACTGCTGGAGTGCAGGGATTAGTAGTACCAGATTTACCCTTAGAAGAAGCAGAAGAATTAATCCAAACTGCTGCCTCTTTCGGAATTGAGGTAATTTTACTCGTAGCTCCTACTAGTTCTAGAGATAGAATTGAAGCGATCGCTCGTCAATCTCAGGGTTTTATCTACCTGGTGAGTGTCACAGGTGTTACAGGTATCCGCGCTCAAATCCAAGACCGCGTAAAGTATTTATTAACAGATTTGCGAAGCGTCACCGATAAACCTATCGGCGTTGGTTTTGGTATTTCAGGGCCAGAACAAGCACATCAAGTAAAAGAATGGGGTGCAGATGCGGTGATTGTTGGTAGTGCCTTCGTTAAAAGATTAGCAGAAGGTAGCCCAACTGAAGGACTGCAAGCTGTAGAACAACTCTGTCAAGAACTTAAAACAGCCATTACAGAAAATCTGCGTGAAAGTCCATCTCTTCAAGAGGTGAGATAAATCCATCCGCAGACTTAGGGTGTATACACAAGTCGAATTACCCCCCTTAATCCCCCCTTGTAAAGGGGGGAGACCGGAAATCTAGTTCCCTCCCCTTTATAAGGGGAGGGTTAGGGTGGGGTAAAACCAGGTGAGTAAACTGTTTCAGACTTGTATACAACACCTAGCGCCCCTCTGCCCCCTGCCCCTCTGCTTCCATTAAGATAATGAAATCCCTGCTGAAATCTGTCAAAATATTAATTTATAGCGTACTTCTAGTTAGCACCTTTGCTATTACAGTCTTTGCAAATGATCGCATTGACCACAGACAATACAAATACCATTGGAATCATAATCTTCCAGGGCAATACGCTCATTTAGCTGTAAGAAAGAACGTAACTGACCTGACATCAGCAGAGAAAACAGCCTTCGTCAAGGCTATCAAAACCTTAAAAACTACAATTCCCGCAGGTAGCAAGGTCAGTATTTACGACCAATTCGTTGCTATACATATAGGGGCAACACGCTTAATTCATAATCATAAAGGGCATTCCAATGCTTCCGTCCAAGAACTTGCTCATGAAAATGCCGCATTTTTCCCTTGGCATCGAGAATATATCCGCAGATTTGAACAAGCACTGCAAGCAGTAGACCCAACTGTTACTCTGCCATACTGGGATTGGACTGACCCGAAAGCACTTGATGTAATTTTTAACGATGACTTTCTTGGTTCTAACGGTCAAGGAGTAACCATCAAAATTCCAAATCAGGGAAACTTTACAGGCGGGCCTGTAAAATCTGGAGCTTTTGCTGCTGCAAATGGCTGGGTTATGAATCCAGTATTAAACATTGACCAAGATACCGGAACATCATTAGGTACATCACTTGTTCGCTTTCTACAAGCACCTCCTGCGACTGATTACCCTCTGCCCAGAAAAGATATTGAGCGTGCCCTGAGTCTTAATAACTATTCTCTATTTCGCCCCGCTTTGGAAGGATTTATCTCTGTAGATGAGCAGGGTAAAGTCACCCCAGGAGGATTCCTACATAACTATATTCATGGTTTTGTCGGTGGAGTACAGATAGACGCAAGCACAAGACCCGTAAAGTTTAAAGGTCTAGGTACCATGAGCAATATACCAAGTTCGCCCTATGACCCAGTATTTTGGTTGAATCATGCAAACGCAGACCGCCTCTGGGCTGAATGGCAAGAGAACGGCCATCAAGGTAGCGATTTTTATCCTGCTAATGGTCAGGCTTACGGACACAATCTTAAAGACCTAATGTGGCCTTGGGATGGCGGTATGTCTACCCCCAAAGCTACGCCATTAGGAGATTTACTATCTCTATTACCAAATTTTGACTCTAGCGATTTGGTGCGCCCTATAGACGTTTTGAATCACAGAAAACTGGGCTATAGCTACGAAACCCGCGAAAGGAATACGCAAAGAAGATTTTAGCAGCATAAGTTCTCAAAAGTTAGAACGAGACGCTTGGAACCCCACTTCCATTCCTCTCCCCCACAGGGAGAGAGGCTTTGATTCTTACTCCCCTTCCCTTGAAGGGAAGGGGTTGGGGGTTAGGTTTGACAGAAAGTCACACACGGCGTAAAGAAAGTAAAAAATACTCGAACATAAAAGGATTTTAACCAGTGGTAAGCATACAAGAAATTAAGACTGCAACTGTTCAACCGGATTCTTTGGGCAGGTTTGGAAAATTCGGCGGTAAATACGTCCCAGAAACCTTAATGCCTGCATTAAGTGAGTTAGAAGCGGCATTTCAACAATATAGCAACGATGCGAGTTTCCAAGCAGAACTGCAAAACTTACTGCGCGATTATGTGGGACGACCCAGCCCATTATATTTTGCTGAACGCCTGACAACAAACTACGCTAGACCAGATGGCACAGGGCCGCAAATTTATTTGAAGCGCGAAGATTTAAATCATACAGGCGCTCACAAAATTAATAATGCTTTGGCTCAGGTGTTGCTAGCTAAACGTATGGGCAAGCAACGGATTATTGCAGAGACAGGTGCAGGACAACACGGCGTAGCGACCGCAACCGTATGTGCGCGGTTTGGTTTGAAATGTGTGATTTACATGGGCGTTCAGGATATGGAACGCCAAGCCCTGAACGTGTTCCGCATGAAGTTAATGGGAGCAGAAGTTAGTCCAGTGGAGGCAGGTACGGGAACTCTCAAGGATGCAACTTCCGAAGCAATTCGGGATTGGGTGACAAACGTAGAAACAACCCATTACATCCTGGGTTCTGTTGCCGGGCCTCATCCCTACCCAATGATTGTCCGTGACTTCCACGCAATAATTGGTATAGAAACTCGTGCTCAAGCCCAGGAGAAATGGGGAGGATTACCAGATATTTTACTGGCTTGCGTGGGTGGAGGTTCCAATGCGATCGGCTTATTCCATGAATTTGTGCATGAACCTTCGGTGCGCCTAATCGGAGTCGAAGCGGCGGGTGAAGGTGTAGATACAGAAAAACACGCTGCTACCTTGACAAAAGGAAAGGTAGGTGTATTGCACGGTGCAATGAGCTATTTACTGCAAGATGATGATGGTCAAGTCATCGAAGCCCATTCAATTAGTGCCGGATTAGATTATCCCGGCGTTGGGCCTGAGCATAGTTATTTAAAGGATCTTGGTCGCGCCGAATATTACAGTGTTACCGATAAACAAGCGTTAGAAGCGTTGCAAAGGCTTTCGCAACTAGAAGGAATTATCCCAGCCTTAGAAACGGCTCATGCGATCGCATATCTCGAAACCCTTTGTCCTCAATTAGAAGGCAACCCCCGCATCGTCATCAATTGTTCCGGCAGAGGTGACAAAGATGTGCAAACCGTCGCCAAAGTCCTAATTCCTTAATTTTCTGTCCTTTGTCATTAGTCATTTGTCCTTCGTGAATGACTAATGACCAATGACTAATGATCAATGACCAATGACCAATATGATAGCTGTAACTCAAACTCCACTTGACAACATCCCCGTCACTTCTGAGTTCTACAACTGGCCAGCTTTATTGCAACAGTTGCTGAATCGGCAATCGTTGACGGTTCCCCAAGCTGCGGATTTGATGCAGGGTTGGCTCACAGATGCCATTCCCGATGTCCTCTCAGGAGCGATTTTAGCCGCAATCCAAGCCAAAGGCGTATCCGCCGAAGAATTAGTAGGCATGGCCAGCGTCTTACAATCCCAAAGTCCCCCACTCAGCACTCAGCACGGGCTAAACGCCCCGCTACCGCTAACAGCACTCAGCACTCTAATTGACACCTGCGGAACTGGTGGAGATGGCGCTTCAACTTTTAATATTTCCACTGCTGTCGCCTTTGTTGCCGCCGCCGCTGGGGTAAAAGTTGCCAAACATGGGAATCGTTCGGCATCTAGCAAGACTGGTTCGGCTGATGTATTGGAAGCTTTGGGTATAAATCTCAACGCTACTCCAGAAAAAGTGCAAGCCGCAGTGGGCGAGGTTGGAATCACCTTTTTGTTCGCTCCAGGTTGGCATCCTGCACTCAAAGCGATCGCAACTTTGCGAAAAACTTTGAAGGTGCGGACTGTTTTTAACTTGCTCGGCCCGCTAGTAAATCCCATGCGACCGACAGGGCAAATTATTGGTGTCAACGACCCGCTTTTACTAGAGGAGATTGTTCAAGCTTTATCCCAATTGGGATGTCAGCAAGCGATCGCCCTCCACGGACGGGAACGTTTAGATGAAGCTGGTTTGGCAGATGTCACTGATTTAGCTGTACTCCAAGATAAAAAAGTGCGTTCTCTAACGCTCAATCCTCAAGAACTTGGTTTGAGTTTTGCACCGACTGCGGCGTTATGCGGTGGCGATGTCCAAGAAAATGCCGAAATCTTAAAAGCAGTTCTCCAAGGTAAAGGCACTCAAGCGCAGCAAGATGTAGTCGCTTTAAATACAGCCCTCGCACTGCAAGTTGGTGAAGCCATTGATGGCGAAACTGATGTTTTAGCAGGTTGTGTTAAAGGTATTACCCTTGCTAAGGAAATTCTGCAAAGCGGCGTGGCTTGGACAAAACTTGAACAACTTGCTGAATTTTTGCACGAATGACCAAGGTAATTTTGAGGGTTCGTAGTAAGCACTTTAGTGCTTAGAAAATAAGGACTAAAGTCCTTACTACAAACTTACTTACCCTACTTTTATTACACCCAAAAACTATACGGAAGGAAAAAAAGATGATTATCATACTTAAGAGCGGTACTCCTGTTGAGGAAATTACTCGGATTAGCCAAGAAGTAAGTGAGACTTGGGGAGTCACGGTAGAAAAAAGCGTTGGCACTCATAAAGTTGTGCTGGGGCTAATTGGTGATACCATTAGCATCGATAAATTACAGGTTCAAGAGTTCAGCCCTTGGATTGAGCAAGTATTACGGGTGCAACAACCTTTCAAGCGGGTAAGTCGAGAATTCCGACATGGAGAAGCCAGCGAAGTTGTTGTACCAACACCTAACGGTGATATCTATTTCGGCGAACGTCATCCCATCGTAGTGGTAGCTGGGCCTTGTTCCGTTGAGAATGAAGCGATGATTGTCGAAACAGCAAAGCGGGTAAAGGCAGCAGGAGCGCAGTTTCTACGTGGCGGAGCTTACAAACCCCGCACTTCACCTTATGCGTTTCAAGGTTATGGTGAAAGCGCTTTAGATTTATTAGCAGCAGCGCGGGAAGCTACAGGTTTAGGTATCGTCACAGAACTGATGGATGCTGCGGATTTATCAGCAGTGGCGAAAACAGCTGACATAATCCAAATCGGAGCGCGAAATATGCACAACTTCTCGTTGCTGAAAAAGGTAGGCGCTCAAGATAAACCCGTGCTGCTGAAACGGGGAATGTCTGCCACAATTGACGAGTGGCTGATGGCAGCAGAATATATTTTGGCATCTGGAAATCCCAATGTGATTCTTTGTGAGCGGGGAATCAGAACTTTTGATGGCAAATATGCCCGGAATACTTTAGATTTATCAGTGCTTCCGGTGTTGCGATCGCTTACCCATTTACCGATTATGATTGATCCTAGTCATGGTACAGGTAGGTCTGAATATGTGCCATCGATGGCAATGGCTGCGATCGCAGCTGGTACAGATGCCTTAATGATTGAAGTTCACCCCAATCCAGCTAAAGCTTTATCCGATGGTCCCCAATCTCTCACTCCTGATAAATTTGACCGCTTAGTTCAAGAAATGTCAATTCTAGGTAAAGTAGTAGATCGCTGGTCTACACCTGCATTTGATAAGATTGGTGAAAGCCGCATTCTCTTCACGCCAGAACTATCAAAGTAGATAGAGCGTAATCTTAGAGGATGTTTGAAAAGTCATGATTGATGTATCAAATATTTTTTACCCCACCCTAACCCTCCCCTTATAAAGGGGAGGGAACCGGATTTTATTGTTTCCCCCCTTTATAAGGGGGGATTAAGGGGGGTAATAATTTGATTAAAATCGCAACATACCACTTTTAAAACATCCTCTTAGACGATTTTTTGCAAATGGTTAAACCTGATCAACAAATTCTTTAATCTAAAAAATCTGTTGATCAGGTCTTCTTGAAAAAACCATAGGATATCGAACTACCTATTTTTTTTGAGTTCGTGCATACTTCTCACAACCTTTGTTACTAGATTTCTGGGTGTAAATCTAACGCTTTCGGTCAATAGCTTATTTCTCATACCAGGAACAACAACAGTTTTGTTCTTCATTAAGCCGCGATAACCAATATTCGCAACGGTTGCTGTATCCATCATTCTGCTAACGCTAGCAATCTTTGAATCTTCCATTGCTGCTGTTTGTTGAAATTCTGATGCTGTTGGCCCTGGACAAAGAACAGTCACGCTAACACCTGTACCCTGTAATTCATTAGCGATCGCTTCTGAAAATGATAAGACATAAGCTTTAGTAGCAAAATAAACTGCCATTAGAGGCCCTGGTTGAAAAGCAGCCGCTGACGCGACATTTAATATTTTTCCATAGTCTTGCTCGACCATATCCTTGAGAAATAGCTTTGTTAAATGAGTCAGACTCACCATATTTACCTGGAGCATTTGCAATTCAATGCTGAGGTCTGTTTCGCTAAATGCTCCATAAGTACCAAAGCCAGCATTATTAACCAGCACATCAATCTTAATGGATGCTTGCTGTAGTTCTGTGAAAATTTCTTCTGGTGATGTTGGGATAGATAAATCCTTAGCTAGAATTTTGACATAAATGCCAAACTTTTGCGGGAATTCATCTATAATTTCAGTAAGTTTTTCTTCATTCTTATCGACTAACACCAGATTATAACTATGACGAGCAAAAATTTGGGTTAATTGATAACCTATCCCACTAGCCGCTCCTGTAATTAGAGCAGTTTTTTTTTGCCGACTTTCAGATGTTTTATTCATGCTAAAAAAATGGCGGATGTAGGTTAATTAATTTAAGTTTTATAAATTTAGCTACAGCAATATATAATTTTGCTGTAGCTATTTTTATGCAGACAATAAATGATGCTATCCACCTGAAACGAGTATCCTTCAATCCAGGATATTAGACGCAAATATAAAAATCTGTATCTATATCAACAAGAGCAAGAATATTTAATCTCGTCATCAATGCCACAGCACAATTTGGTTACTATAACTGACGTACAGGCAGCACAAGAGCGAATTTTGGGAATTGCCCACCGCACGCCTGTACTGACTTCTAGAATCGTTAACGATCGCACCAATAGCCAAGTATTCTTTAAGTGCGAGAACTTTCAACGCACAGGGTCATTTAAATTTAGAGGTGCGTACAACGCCCTAACCCAACTATCGGTAGCACAAAAACAAACAGGCGTTCTCACCTATTCATCGGGAAATCATGCCCAAGCTATCGCTTTAGCTGGGCAATTACTAAATATTCCCACCACTATTATTATGCCTGATGATGCACCCGTTGTCAAACAAACTGCTACTCGTGGCTATGGTGCAGAGATAATTTTATACAATCGTCAAGAAACAAACCGAGAAGAATTAGCCCAAAATTTAGCAGATGAGCGCTCTTTGACACTCATTCCCCCTTACGATCATCCTCATGTAGTCGCCGGACAGGGAACAACTGCTTTAGAACTGATTCAAGAAGTTGGTGAATTAGACTTACTATTAGTTTGTTGTGGCGGTGGCGGATTACTTTCAGGATGTGCGATCGCAGCTAAAGCACTTTTACCCAATTGTAAAGTTATCGGCGTAGAACCAGCCCTTGCCGACGATGCTACCCGCTCTTTTCACACCAAAACTCTGCAAACTGTCAAAAATCCTAATACCATCGCTGATGGTGCGCGGACTCCCAGCCTTGGTAAAATTACTTTCCCCTTAGTGCTGCATTACGTCGATGATATGGTGACGGTATCGGAAGAAGCGATTCTTCGCACCATGTTTTTCTTGTGGGAACGCCTGAAAATTGTCGTTGAACCTACCGGAGTACTCGCAGCAGCAGCCTTACTCGAAGGTGTGGTAACAGCACCAGAGGCGAGAGTTGGTGTCATCATCAGCGGTGGAAATGTAGATTTGGCGCAAGTTGGTAAATTGTTTTCTGTGGGATTGAATTGAAAAGTTAAATTCCCAATAAACAAACTGTGATGTCTAGCGACAAAAAGCGTAGCTCTCTACGCACCTCTGATGATGGGGTTGATTTGGGCGATGTCTACAACGGACTATTCGGCGTCGCACCTTTGATGATGGCGTTGATGTGGCGACGATACCAGTCGAATATCAATCAAACTGAGAAATAACAACCTCTTGATCGGGAAAACGCGCTATGATTGTCAGACTTCCGCCAAGAGATTTAATGTATCGAGAGAGCGTAGATATTTGAATATCTTCCTGATGCTCAATTTTTGAAAGCGCCGATTGTACCACTCCCATATTTTTCGCAACATCGCTTTGAGTATGTCCAAGGGACTCTCGAAGTTCAGAAAGTGTCAATTTGAGCAATGCAAGGTTTGCTTGCATCTCACTTTCTACTTGTTGTTCAGGAGTCATTTTTTTGCGAAGTTCATTAAATGGCTTGGTCTTCATAGGAACCCTTCTGTTTTTAATTCCTCTAAATGTTCGTCATACAACGTATCTGCTTTTGTCACATTCTCCTCGTACCAGTGATCGTCTCCTCCCTTGTTTCCTCCAAGAAGAAGAATGGCAACTCTCCTTTGATCAAAGGCATAAGAGTATTCGGTAAGGTTCTCCTCTGTGCTGCACCCTCAACTCTCTCATGTGGGAATGACGTGACCCGTTTATTTTTGAACTGTAGGGAAAAGGAAGTTCTGGCCCCCGCGCCTCAAGTAGTCGCACTACTGCATCGATTGCAATTTGGGTGCTGTCGTCTAGATCAACCCACCACATTTCAAACTCGTTTGTAAATTCTACCTCCCAGGTCATTGTTACTTACACATATTTTCATGAAAATATCACTTTTAACTCATATTATGACTATATTTGTGTAGAGGCAAGTAAAGAAAGAATATTCTTAAATTTGGCGATCGCACTCTTAGCTACTGTGTCCAGTCAGCGATGTCTACGACGGGCTACACCTACGCATTTGTGATGATGGGGTGATACAGGCGATCGCCTCCGGTTAGTGTTTGCATAATCGCCCTACAAGCTCTATTCTGTCAGAGCATCAAGTTTAGCGAGTATTTTTAAGCCTTCTTCTGGGTTACCAGTTGCAGCCATTGCTTTAAATCTTGTATGGGCATCAAATTCTGTTAAAGCTATGGTAAAAAGTTCTTCAATTAATTTATTGACACTGATGCCTTTGGCTTGAGCAAGTTCTTTCAATCTATTATGCTTATCGTCTGGTAAACAAATAGTTAAAGTTGCCATTTTTGTTTAAATCCTAATAATTTCTTCAGGTTTTAATATTAATAAGTTAGGAAATAACAATTCAGCATTTTGGAAATCTTTGACATTGTGAGTGGCAATGATTTGAGCATTTTCGGCAACCGCTAATTCAATAGACATCTTGCAAAAGTAACAAATGCCAAGATGTTGGGGAAAGGTTAAAGGGAAAGGGGAAATTCCATCCCTTTACCCTTTGCCCCACTTCTGCAAGAAGTCCAATTAAGTGATTGTCAGCTTCGTCTTTTAAATTAGGTCGCCATAAATAATAGAAGTGGCGTTGTTTTAGGTGCATACTTCAAGAGAATTTATCAATAAAAACATAATCTAAGCGCCTAATGCACCGACTCATAAGATGGTCTGACTTTTCACGGTATCTGAAAAACTTCTTTTCTATTTCTCTCTCCTAAAAGGAGAGAGACTTTGAATTTTCCCCCTTCCCGCGACGTGTTGGGGGTTAGGGGGTTAGGTTTTTGGTGGACTTTTCCACATAACGTGAAAAGTCAGATGCTTTTACTACGCTTTTACTTTGCCATTGCTATTCACACCAACAATCATTGACGGTGGCTCATTACTAACAATTGGCGATTCACCTCGCAATCCCTTGCGGCGTTGGTTTTTAGGAACTCCTCCCGCCATACCATACTCTACACTGCTTTTGCCATATTTAGCCCCAATGCCCATGAGTATGTGTTCTGTCATGTCTGCCAACTGCTGCTCTGTTTCTAACATTTCACGGTATATTTTATCTAGGTTAGAAAGCGCAGTGTTATAGCTATTTTCTTTATTTCGCATTGTCTCAATTAGGCTTGAGTAGGCAAATAAAGTGAGTCCATTACTCACATCTAAGTTTGGATCAATTGAACTGATACTGGCTGCACGACGTGCTGCTTTTTCTAGCACTTGGGAAGTTCTTTTTAGTCTAGCCATAAAATGTACCTTTTAATGCGGTTATTTATTTGATTATCAGTTCTCGAATTCACTGATTTAAGCTTCTTTACTTTAAAAAACTTCCGTGTCGATCAGCCTGAGGAAATTCCTGCAAATCTCTATTAGCTTTTATTACACTGTAAATTGCTAATAAATCAGTAATTTACGCAAAAAAGAACTCAAACCCCAGTTTGAGAACTTAATATTAGCTTTTGTGTACTAAATATACTCAATTGAGTTCTCAAACCCCAGTTTGAAAACTCAATATTAGCTTTTGCGTACTAAATATACTCAATTGAGTTCTCAAACCCCAGTTTGAGAACTCAATATTAGCTTTTGTGTACTAAATATACTTAAATGAGAACTCAAACTCCAGTTTGAGAACGCAAATCGCGTTATGAGAAGTTTTCAATTTATTACCCCTCGCGGGGATGGAAAAATGGAGCGCAGTTGGCAGTGTGATCGCACTCTGAGCAACTGTGTTAAATGAGCGATGTCTACGACGGGCTATGCCTACACACTTCTGATGAGGTGATGTAGGCAATGTAAGTGCGACAAGCTGATACAACGTCTACGCATCTGCTACTTTACTACAGGCGATGATGGGGTTAATGTGGACGATACACTCTTGATATTTATACTTTTGTAACGGCGATGTCTGACGAGAAGACGCATAGCGTCTTTGCAAGTTATGCATTTATTAATTTAAAACGCTACAGGATAGGCTGATATCGTAAAATTATAGTGATAGACTATGGTAACTCTAATAAAGAAAGCAGTTTCTACTAATTAGTAGAGGTAAAAATGGAAACTACAACAAGAAAACAAGCTTTAATAAAAGCTATTTATGAACGATTAGAACAAGCTTATGAAGATACTTTAGAAGATGTCATAGAACTTTTAGACATTCGTAAAGCAGAAGACCAAGAAGATATTAAAGCTTTACATGAAGGACGGGAAGATATTAAGAAAAATGGCAGTATTTCCTGGGAACAGGTTAAACGAGAATTAGCGAGTGAATAAATATAAAATTGAATTTTCTAATGCTGCATCTAAACAACTTAAAAAATTACCTATACAAGTACGGACAAGGATACAAGTAAAAATTGATGAGCTAGCTGATAATCCCCGTCCTAACGGGGTTGTTAAGCTAGAAGATTCGGACAATGGTTATCGAATTCGAGTCGGTAACTACCGAGTTTTATACGATATTTTTGATGATGTGTTACTGATAAGTGTTGTGAGAGTAGGGCATCGTAAAGAGATTTACCGCAACGAGTAAGACAGCAAAACTAACAGCAGGATAAAAACTGTATATTCATACTTTCATCAAGGCGATCGCACTTTTGATGATGGGGTTGATGTGAGCGATCGCACTTTTCGCAACTTTGTTAAATAAGAGATCGTATTTCTGATGATGGGGTGATGTGGGCGATCGCACTTGTTTCTGAAACGCTTAAGTTGAAAATAAGTTGAAAATAACTTGCTAAAGTTGCCTGGAACCAGGACGACATTGCCCTGCTTGGCCACCAGAGAGAATTGTCTCAACATTGTCTAAAATCAGCAGACAACGGTTTGATTGCAAACATTCCATCAGCTTTGCTAGTTTGCTATCAAAGCTTTCGGGTATTACCATCTCCTTTCGCAACGCCGACAGGAAAGATTGCAGGATGTTTGTTATTTGCTCTTCTACTGCTGGTGCATTTAACAGACTTCGCCACACCACTACTTCAAATTCGCTTTGAATTTGCAGCCCCAACTTCACCGTTAAAGTGCTTTTGCCAATACCACCAATTCCCAGCAGTCCAACTAAACGACACCGTTCTTCTAATATCCACTGTCGTAGCTGCAATAATTCTTCACTGCGGCCAAAAAACACAGATACATCGGGTGCTTCCTGCCAGTCATAGTGTGGGTTTGCTTGTCGAGTTTCTAGTTCCTCTAAGGTCGAGGTAGGGCGGGTATAATCGCTTTGAGATAACTCCAAATTAAAGGCGGCCACAGGCTTAGAGGCTTTGAAACCCAGTTTTAGTTTTTCTCTGCTTGGATGAAAACCCTCTACCATTTTCTTGGAGAGAAAGCTTGGTCAGTAGGTTAGATTTCTGAGGTTTTAATATTAGCAATAATACTTTTCAAACGTTTTCTTAAACAAGTTTTCGTTTATTTAAACTACATCTGTATACAGGGAAAATGTTTTTTCCTGCGTGGTCTATTTCATTAATAAAGTGCTACAAGTGACATTTGTAATCCTAAAATTGTGTTGATAATGAAGTAGCAATCGCTTATTTCCCAAAAAAATTTGATTGAGAAACCAAGAACATCAGGACTTTTACGAATAATATTTACATATGTTAATATTGTTTGGTTTAAGTACGGATATTCAGTATGGTTCCCATAAAGACCGTTCTAAAAAATTCAGAGCAAGTCACTCGCTTGTTTTCTCATCTCGAATTTGATGGAAACAAACTTAATCATCAACCGGGTAGTGTATTTGGAAGTACTGCATTGATTGCAGGAACCACTGTTGGGGCTGGGATTCTGGCTCTACCAGCCGTTACTCTGCCATCTGGGATTGTACCATCCACATCTGGACTCATTGCAGTTTGGCTCTATGCTCTAGTTTCGGGGTTATTGGTTGCAGAAGTTACCTTAAACACGATGCGAACAGAAGGGCATCCTAATATAGGTTTTTTGGGAGTTGTTGAGAAAATCCTTGGTAAGGTGGGAGCGCGAATTGCAGGCGGTGCATATTTATTTATGCACTATGCTCTCTTGGTAGCATACATCACCGAAGGAGGAGAGATTTTAGGAGCGGCGGCGGCAAAAGTCTGGGGTATGCAGATATTGCCTACGTGGGTGGGTACAACGACTTTCACGCTCTTATTTGGTGGCATTATGTATCTTGGGCGAGAAAAGTTTATTGAGAAATTAAACAGCGCCTTTGTCGGAATTGTCATCGTTTCTTTCTTAGGACTATTATTTATAGGAGGAAGGCATATTCAGAGTGCCCAACTATTATTTCAAAACTGGAGTGCCCTTGGTAGTGCCATTTCAGTGATGTCTGTAGCGCTGTTTTTCCAAAACGTTGTGCCGCTAGTTGTGACGCAACTCGAAGGGGATGCCCGCAAAATTCGTCAGTCCATTTTTATTGGTTCTGTGATTCCTCTAATTATGTTCTTAGCGTGGAATGCCGTAATTTTAGGAAGCGTCAGTCCCGATATTCTACATAGCACTTCTGATGGTACAAGTATTTTTGATCCACTACAGATTCTCCGAGCAGGTGGCGCGGGGCAATGGTTAGGAGTGCTAGTATCCATTTTTTCAGAGTTTGCGATCGTCACATCATTCATTGGATTTGTGTACGGATTACTGGATTTGTTCAAAGATATTTTCCTACCTGCACAGTGGCAACTTTCTAGCCGCTTACCCCTTTATTCCCTGGTTCTTTTCCCGCCGATGACTCTCGGAACGCTTAACCCCAGCATCTTTTTTACTGCCCTAGATTACACTGGAACATTTAGTATTTCAGTTTTAGGTGGAATTATTCCGGCGTTAATGAGTTGGAAGCAACGTGAAAACTCAGATAGCACAAATCAACCACTTGTTCCTGGCGGCAAGGTGACACTCATTGCGATCGTTGGAGTGGCATTAGCTATGATGGGAAGACAAATTCTGTCAATTTACACAGAATAAAACCATCAATAAAAATTATGTGCTACAAAAAACTATAATTGTAGTATTAAATATATTAACTACAATCAAACTGCAACACGAGAGTCAAATGACAAATGACTACTTAATCAAATGAGTGATTCTCGACTCGTCAAAATCAGCAAATATCTCAGCAAATATCTGCGACATACACCGGATGCCATTGGCATTAAACTTGCTCCTGGTGGTTGGGTTGTTGTTGATGACTTACTTACCGCTTGCGCTCAAAATAAGTTTCCGATTACCCGCCAAGAATTACAGGTGGTAGTTGAATCCAACGAGAAGCAACGCTTTTCTTTTGATTCTACAGGTAATCTTATTCGTGCGAACCAAGGACATAGTGTAAAAGTCGATTTACAATTAGAAGCTGTAGTTCCTCCAGATGAGCTTTATCACGGCACAGGACACAAATCTGTAGAGTCAATTCTGCAAACAGGACTTTGCAAAATGTCACGACATCATGTCCATTTATCAAAGGATATAGAAACAGCACAAACTGTTGGTGCAAGACATGGAAAACCAGTGGTTTTTGCTGTAAATACTGCGGCAATGCATCAGGCGGGTTACATCTTCTATTGTTCTGCTAATGGTGTTTGGTTAGTCGATCGCGTGCCACCTGAGTATCTACAAAGAATTTGAATTTTAACAAAATAGAATATTTAACCGATATTTGCCAAGTAGTTACATAATCTAGAAGTTGCAGCAATTACTGCATTTTTGAATTTAACTCAGATCAATGTACCCATAGCGGAATGGCACTAAAATACTGCCCTTGCTCTGCCTGGTTCCCAGCCTCCAGGCTGGGAACCTATTCTGGGAGGCTCCGTCTCCAATAGCTTGACAATAGACCTGCCTTGAAAATAAGGCAGAAGGCAGGAGGCAGGAGGAAAAGACATTTTCATTGTTCCTTGTGAGCGTAGCTCATGGAGTCTCTTGCAAAAGTGCTTTTTGCAAGAGAGGGGAAAAGGGTAAAGGTTAAAGGGGAAAGGGAAAATAACAAACCTTTCCCCCTTTCCCATTCCCCTTTTCCCGACAAATGCCAAGAAGTCTAATAGGCAGAGCCTCTTTTAAATACATTCTCAGCCTCCAGGCTGGGAACAAGACAACATAAGCCTTTGGGCTTTTCTTAGTGCCATTCACCCATAGCGCTTGTACTCCTAATACTGTATTCTCTGATAGATTAGCGTCTGCAAAACAGGGATTAGGAGTAATTCCATTCCGGTTTACAACAGAAAAAGTAACTTTGTAGATTTGTCTATAAAATTACAAACTCTCAATAGTAAAAATACTATCAATCTCTTAGCCTACTCACCCAATGTAGGTTAAAAATCTCACCAAACAAACATTTTAGATTTATCCAAACCCCAAGATGCCTTCTAAGCGAATCTTGTTTATCAGTAACGGCCACGGAGAGGACAACCATACCTCTCATGTTATTCAGACCCTGCGTCAATTGTGTCCTTCTCTTGAGATGGCGGCAATGCCGATTGTGGGTGAAGGAAGAGCTTACCGCAGCTTGGATATTCCCATAATTGGGCCCACACAAACAATGCCCTCTGGCGGATTCTTTTACATGAAGCGCCTCTATATGCTCAAAGATTTTCAATCGGGATTGATTGGGTTAACGTGGCGACAATTACAAGCGGTCTTGCAGTATGCTCCTAACTGCGATTTAATTATGTCTACTGGGGATTTTGTCTCCCAAACATTTGCTTACTTAACAAAGCGTCCCTTCGTTTCGTTTATCTCTTGTCTTTCTGCCCTCTATGAAGGGCAATTGCGTATCAATCCACTGCTGTGGCACGACCTTAATTCTTCTCGATGTCTGGCAGTTTTTACTAGAGATTCCTATACAGCTTCCGATCTCCAACGGCAAGGTATAGCTAAGGCTAGGTTTGGTGGGATTCCGGCTTTAGATCGCGTTGTCCCCACTGGCAAAGACTTGTACCTGAAACCGGATATTCCTGCGATCGCACTCTTACCAGGATCGCGGATGCCGGAAGCCGCACGAAATTTCAGTTTGCAGTTGCAACTGGTAGTAGAAATCGCCAAAGTGATGCCTGAATCAGGATTCCAGTTTCGCGCCGCCTTAGTACCAAATTTGATGGAGCAATTAGACGAAATTGCTAAAAGTCAAGGTTGGCAACTGAATCAAGGCATACTCAGTTATTTTCCTCCAGCAAGTTCTGCTGCGGAATCACCGCTTGTAGAAGTGAGATGTTACTCAGATGCCTTCAGTGATATCTTGTATTACTCTACCCTCGTCATTGGCATGGCAGGGTTGGCAGTGGATTTAGCTGTAGCGATGGGGAAACCGATCATCCAGATTCCCGGAGAGGGCCCTCAATTTACCTATCAATTTGCAGAAGCGCAAACGCGGCTGTCGGGCATTTCGGCTCAAACCATCGGCACTAAGCCAGCAACCCCTGAGATTCTCAAGCAAGCAGCTAAACGAGTAGTCGAAACTTTAGAAGATTCAGACTACCTCGCTAAGTGCAAAGTAAATGGCCCTGAGCGATTTGGCCCACCCGGCGCATCTGAGAGAATTGCCCGCTTTCTACTAAACTCTCTAGGAGAAACTGAGTAGAATATTACGTCAGAATTCAGGAGTCGGCACGGTTGGGTAACATGGTGTGGTAGGCTAACGCCGTAATACACCTCAATTCTGACCGGAGGCGGAGCATTTCTGGCTTTGCTCGTAACTCCTGAATTCTAAATTCTGAATTCTGACTCCAAACTCCAAACTCCTGACTCCTGAATTCTTACTTACCTATGAAAGTCCGCTCTAGTTACTGGCAACTGTTGCCTTATCTGTGGCCCCAATGGTCGCTGTTAATTCGGGGATTGGCTTGTATTCTAGGATTTGTGTTATTCACCCTAGCAGTGCCCTATTTAGCAGGTCAGGTCGCTTTTTATCTTGGCCAGGGAAATGTAAACCAGATTGCCTACTGGCTCGGACTAGCTACTTTAGTATTTTTGGTTCGAGGGCTTTGTCAATACGGGCAGAATGTCTTTATGATCGCTGCTGCCCTGAACATGGTTTTAAACTTGCGTAAGCGGGTTTATGCTCACCTGCACAAACTTGGATTAGATTACTTTGAAACCACACAGACAGGAGACTTGACTTATCGCCTAACTGAAGATATCGATCGCGTTGGCGAAATTGTGGACAAGTTATCCCATCAGTTTCTTTCCAATTTGTTGCAGTTAATTGCAATTCCCATTTACATGCTCTACTTGAATTGGCCGCTCACTCTTGCGGGTTTGATTTTGGCTCCTTTAATGGCTTGGTTAATCGGGGAATTTGGTCAGCGATTGCTTGTGCTATCTCGCCAGAGCCAAAATCAGGTTTCCAATTTGTCGGCGATGCTAACTGAAGTATTTAGCGGGATTCGTGTAGTTCAAGCATTTGCAGCCCAAGAATATGAAGTGAAGCGATTCAATAAAGAAGCAGAAATCAATCGCCAAGCGAAGTATCGCGCTCTACAACTCAAATCCATTCAGTTTCCCGTTGTCGGTTTTTTGGAAGCAGTTAGTATTATACTGCTGTTTTTATTAGGAGGATGGCAGATTTCTCAGAATCAGCTGACAGCTCAAGGGTTTATCAGTTTCTTAGCTGCTGTGGCTATACTGATTCAGCCAATCGACATGCTGATTAGCAATTACAACGAGTACAAACAGACCGAAGCTTCTGTTGAACGCATTTTTGAACTGATGGCGAAAGAACCTAGTATCAGCGAAAAATCGAATGCTCAGGCAATGCCACGAGTTATGGGCAAGGTAGAGTATCGTCACGTTGATTTCGCCTACAATCCCAGCCAGCCAGTGCTTAAGGATCTCTGCCTAAACGCTTCTCCTGGTGATGTCATTGCCTTGGTTGGTTCTTCTGGAGCCGGTAAATCGACGTTAATTAACCTTTTACTTCGTTTTTATGACCCTCAGAGGGGTCAAATTCTGGTTGACGATATTGATATCCGTGATGTCACACTTACCAGCTTGCGCCATCAAATTGGCATTGTTCCCCAAGATGTTACGCTTTTTTCGGGAACGATCGCTGAAAATATCGGTTACGGTCAAGAAGAATTAAATTTAGCAGCGATTCAGGAAGCAGCAAAGATTGCCAACGCTCACTCCTTTATCACCCAGTTTTCTCAGGGTTATCATACCTGGGTGGGCGAACGTGGAGTTAACCTATCGGGAGGACAACGCCAAAGATTAGCGATCGCCAGAGCAGTTGCCAACGATCCGCGAATTCTCATCCTGGATGAGGCCACCTCTGCCCTCGATTCTGAATCAGAAGCACTAGTTCAAGAAGCACTAGAACGAGTGATGCAAAATCGTACCGTGTTTATTATTGCCCATCGCTTGAGCAGCGTTCGTCGGGCTGACTGCATTCTCGTAATCGAACAAGGAGAGGTGGTTGAAGCTGGTACTCACACCTCCCTCCTGTCTCAGGAAGGACGGTATGCCCGTTTTTACGCCCAACAGTTCTACTCTACAGATGAATAGTAGTCTGTCAATAAATAATTGATGGATAAATTCCCTGTAGAAACGGCGATTTATCGCGTCTCTCTAACATTTTTCAAATCAACATCCCAGCAATACAAGCGGTAATAAAACCCGCTAACAATCCGCCAATCATCGACCTTACACCCATGCGAGCTAAGTCATGCTGCCGATTAGGTGCTATCCCTGCAATGCCGCCAATGGTAATGCCAATTGAACCGATATTTGCAAAGTTACATAATGCGTAAGTTGTAATAATTACTGCCCGTTGAGAGATTTTGCCACTTTCAATTAGTGCTTTTAAATCCAAAAAAGCAATAAACTCATTGAGAATTGTTTTTGTACCCAATAAAGCCCCAACTTGCCGACAATCAGCCCAAGGTATGCCCATTAGCCACGCCACGGGAGCCATAATAAAAGACAAAATCCACTGTAATGAGAGTTGCTGTAAGCCCACAAATGCCCCTAACCATCCTAAAAGTGCATTCAGGGCAGCTAATAACCCCAAAAAGGCGATAATCATCACCCCAACATTAACTGCTAGCTTCACGCCGTCAATTGCTCCGGTAGTAGCAGCATCAATTACATTTACATAATTAGTTTCTATATATGCTTTTGCTTTACCAGCCGTCTCTGATATTTCTGTTTCAGGGTAAAGTAATTTTGATACCACCAATGATGTGGGAGCAGTCATAAAGAAAGCAGCAATTAGGTGTTCTGCTGGGATGCCAAAGGAAAGATATGCTCCTAGTACTCCCGCCGCAATTGTGGCAAAACCACCCGTCATCACGGCATGGAGTTCCGATTGCGTCATACTCGCTATGTAAGGTTTTACCATCAGCGCCGACTCTGTTGGCCCCAAAAAGATATTACCTGCACAGGATAAAGATTCAGAACCCGAAGTTTTCATAGTTTTCATCATTACCCACGCCATCACATTTACGACTCGCTGTAAAATACCGTAGTAATACAAGACGCTGATGAAGGCAGAGAAAAAGATAATTGTCGGCAGCACTTGGAAAGCAAAGAAATGATCTTTAAAATTTTCTCCAAAGACAAATTTTGCACCAACATCAGAAAATGCTAAAAATTGACCAACAATATCTCCCAGAGATTTAAACACATTTAAACCCCAAGCAGTTTTAAGAATCACTAGTGCAAACACAAACTCCAATCCCAAACCCCACGCCACTATTCGCCAACGTACCGCACGACGATTCACAGAGAAGGCGTAGCATATACTGAGAAAAACTAAAATTCCCAATGCAGAGATGGCGCGTTCCATGTTTACTCCTGAAAAGGTATTGTTAAGGCACTTAGTCACAGAGCATACACAAAATCTGCCTTTATTTGTGGTTTTGTAGTCAATTACTAGAGTTTTGATGCTGTAAATAAGAATTTAGCGATTGCACATTCATATCTTGTTACAAAATAGTCTTCCCAAACCTTAAGCACATTTGTATTAATAGGAACAATCAATGTAAACAGGAAAAAATTAACCTTGGAGGGAAAAGAGAACTATGGTGGCGCTAACCGGTTATCAAATACATGAACTAATTTATTCGGGATCTAAAACCCTAGTGCATCGTGGTATTAGAGAATCAGATCAAAAGCCGGTAGTAATTAAACTGTTGCGGCGCGAGTATCCCACATTTTATGAACTCGTGCGATTCCGCAATCAGTACACCATTGCGAAAAATCTAGATATTGATGGCATTATCAAAACTTATAGTCTAGAGAACTATCAAAACAGCTATGCCTTAGTTATGGAAGATTTGGGTGGCATTTCTCTCCAAGCAGAGATGGCCAAGTGGGAAGATAAGGGGATGGGGAGAACTGCTGATGGATTGCAGACATTTTTTCACATTGCTTTGCAAATTGTCTCAATTCTTGATGGATTGTATCACAATCGGGTGATTCACAAAGACATCAAACCCGCCAATATTTTGATTAACCCCACCACAAAAGATATAAGACTGATCGATTTTAGTCTCGCCTCCTTACTTTCCAGAGAAACGCAAACTCTGACTAATCCAAATATTCTAGAAGGGACATTAGCATACCTTTCTCCCGAACAAACCGGACGAATGAACCGGGGAATTGACTACCGCAGCGACTTTTATTCCTTGGGTGTCACCTTTTTTGAACTCCTCACTGGAGAGTTACCTTTCAAATCTGATGAACCGATGGAGTTGGTGTATTGTCATTTGGCAAAGCTTCCTCCACAGGTACATAGTCTCAATCCTGAGATTCCGCCAATTCTGTCTGAAATTATCAGCAAACTGATGGCGAAAAATGCCGAGGATAGGTATCAGAGTGCATTGGGGTTGAAGTATGACTTAGAAATTTGCTGGCGTCAGTGGCGAGAAACTGGCAGGATTGATGTCTTTGAGTTAGGAGTGCGAGATATTTGCGATCGCTTCATCATCCCAGAAAAGCTCTATGGTCGGCAAGCAGAAGTAGAAAGCTTACTCGCAGCAT
Organism: Nostoc sp. DedQUE12b; assembly: GCF_034530835.1. Classification (NCBI taxonomy): domain Bacteria; kingdom Bacillati; phylum Cyanobacteriota; class Cyanophyceae; order Nostocales; family Nostocaceae; genus Nostoc; species Nostoc sp. DedQUE12b. The sequence goes on from NZ_JAVRCI010000076.1 coordinate 21,461, forward strand.
TTGATAGAGTAGCTCACCCCCCTGAATCCCCCCTTAGCAAGGGGGGACTAAGGGGGGTAGAAATGATTTTAGTAGCAGGTTTCTCTGGTATTGGTAAAACTGCCGTTGTTAACGAAGTCCATAAACCCATTGTGCGACAACGGGGTTATTTTATCAAAGGGAAATATGACCAATTCCAACGCAACATTCCCTTGGGAGCTTTTGTACAAGCATTTCGAGATTTAATGGGGCAATTACTTAGTGAAAGCGATGCTCAACTTGAACAATGGAAAGCCGCAATTTTAACAGCTTTGGGTGAAAATGCTCAGGTAATTATCGAAGTTATTCCCGAACTAGAAAAAATTATTGGGCAACAACCGCCAGCCTCTGAACTTCCAGGGACTGCTGGACAAAATCGTTTCAATTTACTGTTTCATAAATTTATCCAAGTTTTCACAACCAAGGAGCATCCTTTAGTGATGTTTCTTGATGATTTACAATGGGCCGATTCAGCATCTTTAAAGTTGATACAATTGCTGATGAATGAAGCTGAAATTCACTATATGTTAGTGATTGGTGCTTATCGGGATAATGAAGTTTATCCAGGGCATCCGTTAATATTGACATTAGAAGAGATTAATAAATCTAGAGATTGTCTTAATACTATTACATTAGCAAATCTTAATCGCACAGATGTAAATCATCTAATTAATGATACTCTTAAATGTGACTTAGCAATTACCCAAACTCTCACAGATTTAATATATCAGAAAACTCAAGGGAACCCATTATTCACTAATCAATTTCTCAAATCTTTGCACGAAGAGAAGTTAATTAACTATAACTTTGATATGGGTCATTGGCAATGTGATATTGCTCAGGTTAGAGCATTAGCATTTACTGATGATTTGGTAGAGTTTATGGTACTTCAGTTGCAGAAGTTACCAGAAGCAACTCAAAAAGTTTTGCAGCTTGCAGCTTCTATTGATAATCAGTTTGACTTAGCAACTCTCGCAATTGTCCATGAAAAATCTCTATCAGAGACAGCAGCAGACCTATGGAAAGCTTTGCAAGAAGGTTTGGTCATCCCCACAACTGAAGTTTACAAGTTTTATCAACAGGAGTCAGGAGAATCTTTAATTGCTTCTGATTCTTGGATGTTAGATTCTGGCTCCTGTTCCTATAAGTTTTTGCACGATCGCGTTCAACAAGCTGCTTATTCTCTAATTCCCGAAGACCAAAAACAGACAGTACACCTCAAAATTGGACGATTAATTTTGAAGAATATTTCCCTTGAACAGCGCGAAGAATATCTCTTTAAATTAGTCAATCAGTTAAATTTGGGAGTTGAACTAGTTACTCAGTCAGAAGAACGAGAAGAACTGGCAAAATTAAATCTAACTGCAAGTCATAAAGCGAAGATTTCGACTGCTTATGAAGCTGCTATAGAATACACAAATTTTGGTATTAGGTTACTCACAGAAGATTGTTGGCAATATCAGTATGATTTGGCTTTGGCACTGTACTCGACATCTGCCGAGTTAGCCCATCTGAATGGTAATTTTGAACAAATGGAGCAATTAGTACAAGTAATATTAGAAAATGGCAAAACACTGAGCGATCAAGTCAAAGCCTACGAAACACAAATTTTATCTCAGGTAGCACAAAATAGAATGTGGGAGGCGATAAAAACGGGACTCCAAGTTCTCAAATTATTGGACATAGAACTACCAGAACAGCCAAAACCAGAAGATATTTCTCGTGGACTACAGGAAACACAATTAGCTTTAGAGGGTAAATCTATTGAAGACTTACTAGAGTTAAAAATAATGACGGAGCCAGATAAGTTAGCAGCTATGAATATATTGACAAATATAGCTGCTGCTGCTTATTTAGTTATCCCAGAACTCTATCCCCTAATATTGTTCAAACAGGTTATTTTATCCCTCAAGTATGGAAATACTGCTAATTCTCTCTATGGATATTCATGTTATGGACTGATTCTGTATACTTTTCTGGGAGATGTTGAATCTGGTTATCAATTCGGTCAACTGACTCTCAGATTATTAGATAAACTGAATGCTAAAGAATTCATAGCTAAGACTTATGCAGTTGTTTATGGCTCTTTGAATTCTTGGAAAAATCACGTTAGAGAACTTTTACATCCTATCCAATTAGGCTATTCTACCGGACTCGAAACAGGAGATTTAGAATTTGCTGGTTACTGTGCATTTATTTATTGCTTGAATTCATATTTGGCTGGTAAAGAATTATCTTGTGTACTACAAATAATAGCGAATTATAGTCAAGCACTTGCACAACTTCATCAAGAACCATCGTTACTTAGAAATGAACTGTATCGGCAGGTAGTGCTTAACTTACTCTCAAAAAATGAAAATCCTTGCCGTTTAATCGGTGACGCTTACAATGAAGAAATCATGTTACCACTTCATTACCAAAGTCATGACAAAAGCATGATTTGTTCATTGTATTTTAATAAATTAATTCTTTGCTATTTATTTGGTGAGTATAATAATGCAATTGAAAATGCTGAAATAGCACTGAATTATTTAGATAGTCTGATTGGCAGTATTATTGTTCCTCTATTTCATTTTTATGATTCTCTGAGCCAATTAGCCGTGTATTATAGTGCTTCTGAAGATGAGCAAGCATTTATTTTAAAACGGGTTACAACCAATCAGGAAAAAATGCAGAATTGGGCGCATCATGCGCCGATGAATCATTTACATAAGTTTCACCTAGTAGAGGCTGAACGCTATCGCATTCTTGGCGAATATATCCAAGCAATGGAAATGTACGATCGCGCCATTCAAGGAGCAAAAGAAAACGAATATATCCAAGAAGAAGCTCTCGCTCAGGAACTCGCCGCCAAATTTTATTTAGGATGGGGTAAAGAACAAATTGCCCAAACATATCTGACAAACGCTTACTACTGCTATGTTCGTTGGGGCGCAAAAGCCAAAGTTTATGACTTAGAAAAACGTTATCCTCAATTACTCGCACCGATTCTCCAATGGGAAACAATTCGCGTCAATCCCACAGAAATAGCATCTACCCTCCATAATCAAATGCCTCTGTCTACTTTTAATGCTGGTATGACAATTTCATCCACTAGTACCAGCATTTCCGAAGCTTTAGATTTAGCAAGTGTTCTCAAAGCCTCTCAAGCACTATCTAGCGAAATTCATTTAGAGAAGTTGTTGTCAACATTAATGCAAGTGGTGATGGAGAATACCGGAGCTAAAAAATCTGTTTTAATTTTACTCAAGGATAATATTTGGGCGATCGAAGCAATCGCAACATTCCAAAAAGAGCCAACTATTCTGCAATCTATTCCCATTGAGTTTAGCCAAGCTATCCCTCTAACCGCAATTAACTATGTCAAACGCACTTTAGAAACATTGGTAGTTGATGATGCGACTGTGAAAAATTCCTTCACCTCTGACTCCTACATTATCCGACAACAACCCAAGAGTTTACTGTGTACTCCTATTCTCCATCAAGGGAAGTTAATCGGCATCCTTTACTTAGAAAATAATCTCATTGCTGGAGTATTCACCCATGATAGACTCCAAGTAATAAATCTATTGTGTTCACAAGCTGCCATTTCCTTAGAAAATGCTTCTCTTTATCAGCGATCGCAAGAGAATGCCCAACAATTAGAACACTCACTTACAGATTTAAAACAAATGCAACTACAACTGGTGCAAAACGAGAAAATGTCAGCATTAGGTAATTTAGTTGCAGGTGTAGCCCACGAAATCAACAATCCTGTAGGCTTTATTGCAGGTAATATCCAACCTGCTGTTGATTTGGTTGAAGATTTGTTTCACCTCATCGAGCTTTATCAAGAAAAGTTTCCAAATCCGGGTGTAGAAATTGAAGAAGAAATTGCAGCAATTGACCTAGAATATATCCGAGAAGATTTGCCAAAAATGATTTCTTCGATGAAATTAGGAATAGATCGAATTCGGAGTATTAGCAATAGTTTGCGAACTTTTTCCAGAGCAGATACAGAAAACAAAGTTGCTTTTAATATTCATGATGGTATCGACAGTGCAGTTTTGATTCTGAAGCATCGCTTAAAAGCATCAGAATTACATCCAGAAATTAAAGTTGTGAAAAAATACGGGGATATATCTTTAGTCAAATGTTTTCCTGGTCAACTGAATCAAGTATTTATGAATTTATTGGCAAATGCCATTGATGCTCTAGAGGAGTCCAATATTGGACATAATTTTCACGATATTAATAATAAAATTGAGATTAAAACTTGTTTTAGTGAAGACAAACATCATGTTTTAATTTACATTCAAGATAATGGGATGGGAATGTCTGATGAAGTCAAACAAAAGATTTTTGACCATTTATTTACAACTAAATCTGTCGGTAAAGGTACAGGATTAGGATTAGCGATCGCTCGGCAAATTATTGTAGAAAAACATGGCGGTACTCTAGATGTTAATTCCGTACAGGGAGAGGGTACAGAATTTGTGATTCAAATTCCAATTTAAAATTATCCCTCTTGGCGCGGGTAGCCAAAGCTAAGATGGCTACCAATGAGTGTATAGAAGTCATTTGGCGCGTGTGCAGCACCCCCTGCACAACCCGGAACCTTGCATTTATCGCTAACAGTTTGGGCGACTTTAGAAAGCTCACTAGTGTGTAGTGTCATGTCCCATCCTTCGCCACCATAGCTTGTGGTTTTTTCAATATTATGCAAAACGATCGCTTCCAGCTGCCAACCATTGATTTTACACTCGCCCAAACGATAAATTTTAGACAATGCTGGATCTGATAAAGCTAAACGTAACTCTTTTTCTATTTGCGTGAAGTCAGGCTTTTCCGGCTGCATCTGCAAGTAAGCAAGCAATTCTGCGGCTGATGTGCCAGTTCTAAAAAACACCAATGCGTAACCGTCTCCCCCAGAAACGATTCTCCAATCAACTAAGGTGAGTTCTGGTGACTGCGCCAGCGCCACAATCAATGAAGTGTCAGTTTGGTTATCTGTGCCAGTTATCCCACCATAACCAGACTCAATGCCAAAATTGCGATCGCAAACACCAATGATTTGCCAGACATAGTGTGCAACAGTAACTATAGGTTCATCTCTTTGTATACCCGACATAACTTCAGCATAGTTGCTCTGGTCAACATACAAATCGTAAGAACCTGGAGTATTGGAGTTTCCACATGGTGCATTGATTAATTTGCCAACAAAATTACAGTGTTCAAAACCAGACAATGGATGCTGGCGCACTAAAGCAGCAAGGCATTCAGCATCAGACGGAGCAAAAGTGGCACTGAAGTAGTAATGAGGGCCTTGTCTGCACTCTTGGATTTCCCAGAACCAATCTTGAAATTTACTCACTATATAAAGATAAATACAACGACATAACGACCAAGATAACTGGTGGCAGATAATATTGAATACCCAGGATATAACTTCTAGGCGATCGGGTGCAGTGATTTGTTAGCTAGCATTGGGTTCATCAGGATCTTCATCAACATGAATCGGCTGGCAGATTATACTTGCGATGCTGTTCTTGGGTAAACTCATCAAAAAATCGGACTAAATATACAGACTCACCCAAAGAAACGCTCATAATTGTCATGACTACCGATCCAAAACCATGTCACTGTATCTCCTTCCAAAACTCCAAGTGCCCGATAGCCTCGCGTTACCCTCACTGACCAAATCCCCTCCAGACTGTTGATACACTTGAAATGTAAAGACGGGTGAAATGGATTCTCTGCCCACAGCCAATATGCTTTCCTGGCACTTTGCCTAATTTCGCTGCTCAACTGTCGATACTCAGACCAAAAGGAAGGAAGTACTGCTGACTTCATAGCTGGTCGTAGTTCATTGCAGTAGCTTGTCCCTCTGCAATTTCTTGTTTGGCTTGTTTAGCAGCAGTAATAAGTTTTGATTGTGTTCTCTGAAACGATTCATTCCATCTGATTTCATCTTGCAGATCGTCAATGTACTCTCGCAGATGCTCTGCAATCCGATCTTGTACTTCAACGGGTAAAGACTCCATCATTTTGATCACGGTGGTAATTGCTGCTGACGACATAGTGAATTGCTCTCATGCAACGCTTCGCTCTTAAAGCTAACACCGATCGCCTCTCTCTATTCATTTTGGAGTTTCCTGAGCATTTTTAATTTCTTGCTGGCTGTTAGACTGTAGCGCTTCACGGGTTAACAAAAACTGTTCGCCTAAATCTGTAACATGAAAATATTTAGTCAAATCTATTGAGTTTTTACCATAATTACTCGCTTGAACCACATCACTGATATAACCAGAGTTCGTCTTAATTAATTTAAAATCTCGTAACCGTCTTAACTCATCACCTACATTGTTTGATACATAAAAGTCATAACTCGTCTTTGCTTTAGAATGCTTATAAAGCTGATCGATCTTCTCATAATCCTTTTTAGCAAGCAAAAAACCAAACATAAAAGCTTGTGTTTGTTCTAAATTTTTCTGCTGTTTTCCTAGTTGTTCTAGCTGTTGGGCTTGAAGCTCATCGATTTGTTTTTTCTGTTCATTGACCTCTTGTTTTAATTCTTTAAACTTAGCTGTAAACCCGCCATCTTTAGAAATTCCAAAATCCTCTAGTCGATTGAGCAAACCAGAGTTGAACAATAAAACAATGGCAATGAGTATAAGATCGGGAGCTTCTATCTTTCTTGGTTGTTTTCCTTGTTCGATAAATATTGGGCTAACTAGGCTAAATATCAGATAACATACTGCCGCTACTGAAACAATTTCAATCCACCAATTTCTGCGATTTTTATCTTCTTTTTTGCTAGAATCGCTTACTGGTGGTTGTTGGTTTATTTTATTCTGATTGTTTTCTTCATTCATAAATAGTCAAGTTTGATTTAATTAGCTTTTACTCAGGACTACAAAATATCCATCACAAAAGTCTATGCTGAGATGATAATCCTCAAGTAGTACCCTTCCAATGAGCGGACGACGTATCCATCCCCAGTACTGCGACTTTGCGCTTTATACCGTTCCACACAAGAGTTGCCAAATACACATTAACTGCAACATTATAATTATCAGCAAGATTTGCGTCGAGATGATTTTGGGTTGATTCCCCAGATACCATACTTGCGGTGAGAGATTCATCTTGAATTAAGGGAGTGATAAGGGGCAAACTCCCACCAATCCCCAATGAATTGGGAAGCCTACACTTTCCTTACGGGTAAGTGTAGGTAGTTCACCATATTTAACCTTGATTAAGTAATTGTATTTTGACTGGAATTTCAAGTTACAAAATAGAAAATGGTGTTGGGTACTGGAATTTTATGAATTTACCATTACGGACATTGGGAGTTGCGCCAAATGCGTGGACAGTGAATGATGCGATCGCAGATATCACTCGTCCTCAAAAGACCCCACAACCCGTTATCTTATCAACAGAAACTAAAACCCTGCGCCTAGACTTGGCAAAGACTGCTATCCTCGTCATTGATATGCAAAACGACTTCTGTCACCCTGATGGCTGGTTAGCGCATATCGGTGTAGACGTAACTCCAACGCGTCAGCCTATTGAACCTTTGAACAACTTACTTCCAGAACTGCGTGAGGTTGGTGTTCCAGTCATTTGGGTAAATTGGGGGAATCGTCCCGACTTGCTCAATATTAGTGCTAATTCGCGCCACGTCTATAATCCCACAGGGGAAGGTGTGGGATTGGGCGATCCACTACCAAGCAATGGTGCTAGAGTACTTATGGCAGGTAGTTGGGCTGCGGCAGTAGTAGACGAGCTAGAACAGATACCCGAAGATATTCGTGTGGATAAATACCGCATGAGTGGGTTTTGGGATACACCTTTAGATAGTATCTTGCGGAATTTGGGAAGGACAACATTATTTTTTGCTGGTGTTAATGCCGATCAATGTGTGCTAACTACCTTATGTGATGCCAACTTCTTAGGATATGACTGCGTATTGGTTAAAGACTGCACCGCGACAACTTCTCCTGAATTTTGTTGGCTGGCGACATTATATAATGTTAAACAATGCTTTGGTTTTGTCACTGACTCGCAAGGAATTTTAACAGCGCTGCAAAATGGTGAGGAGTGATAAGAGACGCGATTAATCGCGTCTGTACAAGAGTGAGGAGTTAATATTCAGGACTCGGATTTTAGAAATTTTCATACCCATCGATAACTTCAGAGGGGATAAATAAATGTACGCTACTCGTTGTGTAATTCCGGTTATCAAATCTAGCAAAGATTACCAAGTATATCGCATCAGTCCCGACGCCTCGAATCGATTAGCAATTATCTTCGATTCGACAAATGCTAATACTTCTTTGACTTGCTGCATAGAAATTTTTGATGTTGGTGGGCAAACACCCCCAAATCGCCATCAGTGGGCGGTGGAAATGTTTTTCGTCCTCAAAGGGGAAGCGATCGCTATATGTGATGGCAAGAGTGCCACGATCAAAGCTGGAGATAGTTTATTAGTACCTCCCACTGGAACTCATTTGATTAAAAATACTGGTTCTACTCGCTTGTACACGTTGACTGTGATGATTCCCAATGAAGACTTTTCGGAATTGATTCGCAGTGGGATTCCGGCGGAGTTAGATGAAGAAGATATGGCAGTAATAGGGAGATTTGATGGTTTGATGCCTTGTTAAAATAATTCGTAATTCGTAATTCGTAATTCGTAATTCGTAATTATTCCTCGTTCATCGTTCCCATCTGAAATATGGGAACGAGAGAATATTATGAATTACCAATGATTTGTTTAACAACGCCAACAAAGCGTTCCATGTCGGCTTGGGTAATGGCTCCCATTGTCGAGACTCGAAAGATTGATTGAGCTAAATTTCCCTGTCCAGAATAAATTATATAATCTCGTACTTTCAGTTGGTCGTGAAATTCTTCATAGCTGAAACCGTTTGGCAAGTAATAGGCGTTCAAGACAACGGATGAACTGCCAAGAGGAAGTAAGGGTTTAATTCCGATTGAGGCTAACCCGTCTCTGACTAAGGTAGCAAGTTGGTTGTAATGGCTGTGTCTAGCACGCCAACCTCCTGCTTCTGTCATTTCTTGCAAAGCTTCTGTTAAGGCATAAAATGTCTGTACTGATTGCGTAAAAGGTGTGCCGCCTCGTTCTTGCTGCTGGCAATAGGTTCCTAAATCTAAATATAAGGTGCGGGGAATTGCATCTACTGATGGCAGTGCATCCCGTTGCAGGATGACAAAGGACACTCCGGGAACACCATGCAGACATTTATTCGCTGTCGCAGCGCAAGCGGTGATTCCCCAATCTGCAAAATTTAATTCCTCAGCACCAAAGCTGCTGACTGCATCTACTAATAGTTTGATGCGGCGTTCTTGGCAAATTGGGGCTAGTTCCGCCAAATTATTTAAGCGACCGGTAGTAGTTTCGTGATGGACTACAGCAAGGTGGGTGATGTCGGTGTTTTCATCCAGGAGTTTGACTAAAGCGTTGATATCTATTTCGGCATCCCAAGGATGGGAAAGTGTGATGTAATCAATGCTGTGGATTTTGGCGATTTTGGAAAGTCGTTCGCCATATACACCGTTTTCAATGACTAGTAATTTTCCGTTTGTGGGTACTAAACTACTAATCATTGCTTCCATCGCGGCGGTTCCAGAACCAGTGAGGAGAACTGGTGCCCAGCCGCTTCCAAGACCATAAACTTGAAGTAGCTGTTCGCGGATTCTGGTTTGAAGTTGGGAAAATTCCACCTCACGGTGACACAAATCAGGACGCAACAGCGCATTTCTGACGCGATCGCTCAAATTGACGGGGCCGGGATTTAGTAAAATCATTTTGTCATTTGTCATTTGTCATTGGTTCATTGGTCATTAATAAATAAAGAGTTTGTACTTTGAATTTATTAATTACGAATTACTAATTACGAATTACGAATTACCAATGTGTTTCATGAAGCGTTCCAAAACTGCTTCCGGGGTGAGGTTGGGTCTGGGTAGCTTTTCTAAAGTTCCGGGACGGATTTTTAAATGAGCGAATTTAGGTCTAGTATTAGCATCTGCGGTAAATAAAGCATCTAAAAGGGCGGGGTCATCTCCGGCTAATGTCACGCCGTAACCGCACGCTTCCGCAATCTTGGCAAAGGATATACCCGCAGAAACGGTGGCTTGTGCGCCTGTGGAATCGTGAACTTCATTATCTAAAAGAATATGGGTCAAGTTAGCACCGCCATAAGTGCCGATGGTAGCAAAATTACCCATTCGCATTAATGCTGCCCCATCGCCATCAATTACTACTACCTTGAGGTCTGGACGTGCTAATGATAATCCCAATCCCATTGAGGAAGCGCAGCCCATTGACCCGACCATATAAAGATGATTGGCGCTGTCTTTACTAGCAAAGAGTTCGCGTCCCGTGTATCCGGTGGTGGCAATTACTACAGTGTTTTCTGGATCGGTAAGTTCCACAATCCGAGCTAATGCTTCGCTGCGAGAAATGCGTTGTTCTTTGCGATCGCGAAAAAAGCTTTGCTGAATATGAGCGCTATTACTATTTTCTCGTTCGGGGATAGAAGAACGAGTGAGAGCATGAGGGGCGTTGGCGTAGCCCATCGAAGATATCGTTCCTTTACGCATAATTAAAGCATAAGGACAGCGTTCTTGTTGCATATAGGCTGTGGCTCTTTGCAGAACGGGTTCTATTTGTGCTGCATCTGTGGGAAAAAATTCCCAAGGTATAGTCATTGTTTGCAGCAATTTCTCTGTGATTTGCCCCATTAATTGATGTTGCGGTTCATCTTGCAACACGCGATCGCCTCGCAAGGTACAAATCAGCAGCAGTGGAATCCGAAAGATATAAGTGAGGGAGGTTAGCGGGTTAACAGCATTTCCCAAACCAGAGTTTTGCATCATCACTACTGCGGGTTTACCAGCAATTGCGGCTCCAGCTGCGATCGCTACTGCATCTCCCTCATTGGCTGCGGAGATATATTTAAGTTGAACGTCATTGATGACGTAGTTAATAAAAGGCGTGAGAAAAGAACAGGGTACACCGGTGTACCACCCAAAGCCAAGATTACGCGCAGCTTCTACAAATTCTTCTGCCTGGATCATATTAATAGATGGAGGGTGGAAAGTAAGGACTAGCGAGTGAGGAAGCGGAATTGGGGACTGGAGAGTTGATAGGAAAGATTATTACTTCGACCTCAGAACTCAAAACTTTAACCTCCGAACTCGGAACTTCAGCTTCAGAACTCGGAACTTCAGCTTCAGAACTCGGAACTTCAGCCTCAGAACTCGGAACTTCAGCCTCAGAACTCGGAA
>NZ_JAVRCI010000077.1:0-32585 GCF_034530835.1 Nostoc sp. DedQUE12b
ATGACAAGACAGTACGGTTGTGGGATGTGAATGGTCAGCCCATTAATCAACCCTTTGTCAGGCATGAAGATTGGGTCAGATCAGTAGCCTTTTCCCCCGACAGTCAGCGGATTGTCAGTGGCGGTGATGATGAAACCATCCGTATTTGGGATGCAACTACTGGCGATTGTCTGCGGGTAATTAGCTATAAACTTTGTGCAGGGTTGAATATCACTGGTGTAACAGGGCTAACGTCAGCACAGCGCATAGCATTAAAATTAATGGGAGCGATTGATAATTCATGAGTCGAGATGCTTTAGGTGTTGGCATTAATACTTATAATTTTCCGTAATTGCCCTGCTTGCGATGCTTAAAATGCAAAAGGTATTGATCAACGGCTGAGTGAAGGTGATAATTTTCGAGTTTGGCGTATCGTAATTAATCTTTATCTGTTTTTTGGCTGACAGAAGCATCTGATAGCAATTTTCATTTGAATGAGGTACACGGGTAGGGGCACACAGCTAGCTGTTGTGTACCCTTGCTATGTTCATCTGTGGTTAATTATTCCTTTCTGTACCTTACCCATGCAAAAACTGCTATAACCCTCTTCTGTCACTCTCCGAAAACATTTGCCATTTCTGAATTCTAGAGCTTTGATATAGCAAGCGATTGCGCGATTCTTTTCTAATAACAAATACAAGACCAATTTTTTCTAATAGTATGGCTTGTATTGATTGCCTCATAAGGCTTTTAGCGATCGCCCTCTCGGAGAGTGACAGAAGAGGGATAAGCCAGTTTCGATAAATTAATTTACACACAATAAGTTTTACTTTGCACACTATATGTTAATTTAACAATATTAGTGGAATGCATTTGTAATCAAAATTTACTTAATACCTCTGGCTACAATCTCCAATCTCAGATAGTACTTAATATCTTGCTTAATTAAGCAAAACTTGCAAAATAAATTTTTAATAAAAAACTATGGTTTCTCAACTTCATAAACAAAATGATTCTTCGTTTGCGAACTATAGCAACTCTTCCTAGTTTGTTGACTTTGCTTTATTGGATATAAATATTGCTGATATAACTTTTTCAGTTATCGGAAAACCCTATTTCATGATAGTTATAAATATTTATTCTCAGTGTTGTATGGGCATGAGCTAGATATCTAAACTCCACTTTGTTATTCTTACATTGTTCAGTTAATAATGTATCAGAAATTAAATAATTCTTGTCTTTCAAGCGAAGATGATGCTGTTGAATTACAACAGCATCAAGATTCTACAAAACCTCATAAACTGCCGTCAGAAGAGTTAATCACAGAGCAGGTAAAGCTGAGGATGGAGGTAATTCAAAGCCTCACAGAGCCATGCGATCGCAAAACCTATAGCGCTAAAAAAATAGAAGCTGCCCAAAAGCTGGGTGTATCAATTCGTCAAGTAGAACGTTTACTTCAAAAATGGCGAGAACAAGGGTTAGTGGGACTGACTACAACACGCTCAGATAAGGGGAAGTATCGCCTTGAGCAGGAGTGGATAGATTTCATCATTAATACTTATAAAAAGGGTAATGAAGGTAGCAAGCGGATGACCCGGAATCAGGTGTTTCTGAAGGTCAAAGGTAGAGCTAAAGAACTTAGCCTTAACAAAAGTGAACGCCCTAGCCACCAATCGGTTTATCGAATTCTTGACGAACATATTGAGCAGAAAGAGAGAAAGGAGAAAGCCAGAAGCCCTGGCTATTTAGGAGAGCGATTGACGCACATGACCCGCGATGGGCGAGAGTTGGAGGTAGAGGGTAGCAATGATGTTTGGCAATGCGATCATACTCGTTTAGATGTAAGGCTTGTGGATGAGTATGGAGTGTTAGACCGTCCTTGGCTGACAATTATTATCGACTCCTACTCTCGTTGCCTAGTGGGGTTTTATGTAGGATTTGATCACCCTAGCTCCCAAATAGATACCCTAGCTCTACGTCATGCCATTTTGCCCAAGTCTTACGGTTCCGAGTATCAACTACGCAATGAATGGCAAGCTTACGGAAAGCCTAATTACTTCTATACCGATGGTGGAAAAGATTTTACCTCCATCCACACTACAGAGCAAGTTGCAGTAGAAATAGGCTTTAATTGTGCTTTGAGAAGACGACCATCTGATGGCGGAATTGTGGAGCGTTTTTTTAAAACACTTAATTTACAAGTGCTAAATACCCTGCCTGGATATACGGGTTCAAACGTGCAGGAAAGACCAGAAAATGTAGATAAAGATGCTTGCTTAACTCTTAAGGATTTAGAGCTATTGTTAGTACGCTTCATCGTTAATGAGTATAACCCGTACCCAGATGCCAGGATGAAAGGCCAGTCTCGAATTGGGCGATGGGAGGCTGGATTAATGGCAGACCCATATCTTTATGATCAATTGGACTTGGCAATTTGTTTAATGAAGCAAGAACGGCGTAAAGTCCAAAAATATGGCTGTATTCAATTTGAAAACTTGACCTATCGGGCGGAGCATTTGAGAGGCCGAGACGCAGAAATTGTGGCATTTCGATACGACCCGGCTGATATAACTACGCTTCTTGTATACAAGATTAATGCAGACGGAACAGAAGATTTTCTGGATTATGCTCACGCGCAATGTTTAGAGACTGAACGCCTGTCTTTACGTGAACTAAAAGCAATTAATAAGCGACTGAAGGAAGCAAGCCAAGAAATCAACAATGACTCAATTTTAGAGGCAATGCTAGACCGTCAAGCTTTTGTGGAGGAAACAGTAAAACGAAATCGCAAACAGCGTCGACAAGCAGCAAATGAGCAAGTTAATCCTGTAGAGCAAGTTGCTAAAAAATTTGCTGTTCAGCAACCAAAAGAAGTCCAGCCTGAAAGCGAACCAAATACAGAATTACCTAAATACGAAGTTCGTTACATCGATGAATTTTATGAAGAAGATTAGGTAGGAAATATGACTAATGCAATGTCGCTGGCCAAACAATTTGGTTTGATTGAAGAACCTTCACCAGAAATACAAGCTGAAATTGAACGTTTAAGCCGTGAACCCTACCTAGAACTCGACCAAGTTAAACTTTGTCATGCTTGGATGTACGAGTTGGTAATTTCCAGAATGACAGGTTTATTAACAGGAAATTCCCGATGTGGAAAAACAGTTGCTAGTAAAGCTTTTGCACACCGTTATAATAAATTACGAGAAGGACGAGGGCAGCGAATAAAGCCTGTTGTTTACATCCAAATCCCTAAAAATTGTGGTTCTAGAGATTTTTTTATTAAAATTCTTAAATCTTTAAATAAACCATCGAATGGAACAATTTCTGACTTAAGAGAACGGGTGCTTGATAGTCTCGAAATACATAAAGTTGAGATGCTTATTGTCGATGAGGCTAATCATTTCAAATATGAAACTTTTTCAGAGGTAAGACATATTTATGGTGAAGATAATCTGAGAATTTCGGTTCTGCTTGTTGGTACTACGAGTCGTCTTCTGAGCGTTGTAAAACGTGATGAACAAGTCCTTCATCGTTTCTTAGAACAATTTGAGTTAGATAGATTGGACGATGTACAATTTAAGCAGATGATTCAGATTTGGGAACAAAATGTTTTGAGATTACCTGAAGAATCAAAATTAGCAGATGGAGATAATCTAAAGATATTAAAGCAGGCAACTAAAAAATTAATTGCGAGGCTGGATATGATTCTTCGTAAAGCAGCGATTCGTTCATTATTGAGGGGGCATAAAAAAGTGGATAAAGATGTTTTGAAAGAAATTATTAACGCAACAAAATTCTAAAATGCGAGAAAGCATAGATGAAAATAGGCAGCTTTGGTTAACCAGAGTTGAGCCACTAGAAGGGGAAAGCATCAGCCATTTTTTAGGTAGATTTCGACGAGAAAAAGGAAATAAGTTTTCTGCCCCTAGTGGATTAGGTGATGTTGCAGGGCTTGGAGCTGTGTTAGCACGTTGGGAAAAGTTTTACTTCAATCCCTTCCCAACTCATCAGGAGTTAGACGCACTAGCAACTGTGGTTGAGCTTGATGCTGAAAGACTACGACAGATGTTGCCTCCAGAAGGTGTGGGAATGAAGCATAGCCCAATTCGCTTGTGTGGAGCCTGCTATGCTCAGTCAGTTTGCCATAAAATCGAGTGGCAATTTAAAAAGACGGTGGGGTGCGATCGCCATCAGTTACGCTTGTTATCAAAATGCCCTGTCTGTGAAAAACCTTTTCCAATTGCGGCTTTATGGATAGGCGGACAATGCCAACGATGTTTTACATCTTTTGCAGAAATGGCAAAATATCAAAAGCATTACTAAGTAAGAGAACTTATCTTAACACTTTGACAATACAGTACCTCAAAAATAGTTATCAGATTGCGATCGCTTAAATCAGCTTTTCAATTAAGCAGCGCATTTTCTAAGCAACATCAAGCTACCACAGCTAAAAACAGTAAATATACTAGCTACTAACCAGCCTAGTGTCTCTTATGGTCATAAGGAGCAATGTTCCACCACAAAACATTGATGCCTACATTGCCACCAACATCTGCCAAAAGGGAAGACACCGCAACATGGTTAGACTTGAGGATCTGACAAAAGGCACGCAAGTACAAGGTATTCTGCCAAACAGTATTGTCGCGATCGTTGATGCTCAGTGGCATGGCTCTGATGTTGTGGAATTGACATACAAAGATGCTAGCGGCACGTTAGGGAATGAGTTGGTCTTTCGAGACAGAGAACCTACCCTGGAAATAATCACTTCTGGTGGTGCTTGGAGTTTCACTGCTGATGGGGCTAATTTTCGTCTAGCATCAGAAGCGCACCGCATCCGTCTAGCATATCTCTTCGACCCCTTGCTAGCTGTTCACACCTCTCTAGTCGAACCCTTACCCCACCAAATTACGGCCGTTTACGGGGAAATGTTGACTCGTCAACCTCTGCGTTTTCTCTTAGCAGATGACCCAGGTGCAGGTAAAACTATTATGGCGGGGTTGCTGATGCGGGAATTGCTGATCCGAGGCGATTTGCATCGTTGTCTTGTAATTTGTCCCGGCAGTTTAGCCCCACAGTGGCAAGATGAATTGTCGCAAAAGTTTCATTTACGCTTTGAAATTCTCACCAATGATCGCATTGAATCAGCAGTGACTGGAAATGCTTTTGCTGAAATGCCATTGGTGATTGTGCGACTAGACAAACTCAGCCGTAATCAAGATTTACAAGCAAAGCTAGCGCAGACAGACTGGGATTTGGTTGTTTGTGACGAAGCTCATAAAATGTCAGCTTCGTTTTTTGGTGGTGAAATTAAAGAGACAAAACGCTACAAACTTGGTAAGTTACTCTCAACTTTAACTAGGCATTTTTTATTAATGTCAGCGACACCACATAACGGCAAAGAGGAAGACTTCCAGTTGTTTATGGCGTTATTAGATGGTGACAGATTTGAAGGACGCTTCCGCGATGGTGTTCATGTAGCAGATACTTCTGACTTGATGCGGCGATTGGTTAAAGAAGATTTGCTGAAATTTGATGGAAAACCGCTATTTCCAGAACGCCAAGCTAGCACTATAGAATATGAACTATCGGATTTAGAAGCGGTACTGTATAAGCGAGTTACTGAGTACGTCCGCGAGGAATTTAATCGTGCCGATGCTTTAGAAAATGAAGGGCGCAAAGGTAATGTTGGCTTTGCTTTGACTATTTTGCAACGTCGGCTTGCTTCTTCCCCAGAAGCTATATATCAATCGCTGCTACGCCGTCGGGAAAGGTTGCAAAAACGGCTGAGGCAAGAAGAAGTTTTGAGGCAGGGAAGTAATGCAATCATCATAGAATTTAAGCAGGTTGTGGATCTGGAAGATTTAGAAGATGATTTAGAGGATATTCCTGGTGAAGAACGAGAAGCAACAGAACAGGAAGTAGTTGACCTAGCTACAGCATCACGGACGATCGCAGAATTACAAACAGAAATTAAACTTTTAGAAGAATTAGAGCAACTGGCACTGCGGGTGCGACGTAGTGGTAAAGATAAAAAATGGGAAGAACTCTCGAATCTTTTGCAAAATGATGCCGAAATGTTCAACGCCCAAGGACATCGGCGGAAACTCCTGATTTTTACTGAGTACCGGGACACATTAAATTATTTGACAGATCGGATTCGGACGCTAATTGGACGTAATGAAGCTGTGGTAAATATACATGGCGCAATGGGACGCGAAGAACGTCGCAAAATGCAGGAGGCGTTTACCCAAGATATCGAAGTACAAGTCTTAATAGCTACGGATGCTGCGGGTGAAGGGATTAACTTGCAAAGGGCGCATCTCATGGTTAATTACGATTTGCCTTGGAATCCTAACCGCCTAGAACAGCGTTTCGGACGAATTCACCGGATTGGGCAGACTGAGGTTTGTCACTTATGGAATTTAGTGGCAAAAGGCACTCGTGAAGGCGATGTATATTTAGCGCTATTGAAAAAGATAGAGGCAGAGCAGAAGGCACTGGGAGGTCAAGTATTTGATGTATTGGGGAAAGCGATCGCAGGGACGGAATTACGAGAGTTATTGATTGAAGCAATTCGCTATGGCGATCAACCAGAGGTGCGAGACAGACTCAACCAAATCGTACATGATAAACTCGACCAACAGCGACTACGCGAACTTTTAGAAGAAAGGGCTTTGGCACGGGATTCGATGGATATCGCCAAAGTGCAGCAAATTCGGGAAGAAATGGAAAGGGCAGAAGCGCGACGGTTGCAACCTCATTTTATTGCTTCTTTCTTCCTAGAAGCATTTACCCAATTAGGTGGAACATTGCGTCAACGTGAACCCCAGCGTTACGAAATCAGTCATGTTCCGGCAGTTATTCGCAATCGAGGGCGGCAAATTGGTGTAGGAGAACCGTTGCTGCTACGTTACGAACGTGTCTGCTTTGAAAAAGATTTGATCAGCATTTCTGGTAAACCCCTAGCTGCCTTCATCTGTTCTGGACATTCTCTACTGGATGCCACAATTGATCTGACTTTGGAACGACACCGGGATTTGTTGAAACAAGGCACCATATTAATCGATGAAAATGATTCCAGCGAAGGAACCCGCGCCTTAGTTTATCTAGAACATTCCATACAAGACGCGCGGACAAATCTAAATGGCTCTAGGCGTTTAGTATCGCGGCGGATGCAATATGTAGAAATCAATCCAGAAGGCAATACTTACAATGCAGGTTACGCACCTTACCTCAACTACCGTCCGCTAACAGACGAGGAAAAGGGTGTTGTGGAAAAAGTTTTAGAAGAATCTTGGTTGCGAGAAGATTTAGAAGCAAAAGCCAAGAGTTATGCGATCGCTCACCTTGTTCCCCAACATCTTCAAGAACTCAAGCAGCGCAAAGAGGAACTTATTGCTAAGACGATGACAGCAGTAAAAGATAGATTAACCAAGGAGATTAATTACTGGGATCATCGGGCTGAAGAACTGAAAATGCAAGAGGAAGCTGGCAAGCCTAATGCCAAAATTAACTCAGGTAAGGCACGTCAGCGAGCGGATGATTTGCAAGCACGGTTAATGCAGCGCTTGGAGGAATTAGAGCAAGAACGTAGATTATCGCCATTACCGCCTGTGGTGGTTGGGGGTGCGTTGGTAGTTTCAGTAGGCTTACTGGAACGAATGCAAGGCAAACAACAGACAACAACAGCGATGTTTGCCAGGGAGACGGAACGGGTAGAACAGGCAGCAATGACGGCTGTGATGGAAGTAGAACGCAATTTAGGGTACGAACCAACAGATGTGAGTAACCAGAAGTGCGGCTATGATATTGAGTCACGCATCCCGAAAACAGGGCAGTTGCGGTTTATTGAAGTCAAGGGAAGAATTGTAACTGGCCAGACAGTGACAGTAACCAAGAATGAAATTATCACTGCCTTAAATAAGCCTGAGAACTTTATTTTGGCACTGGTGAAAGTGCCTCCAGCAGATGCAATTGATAGTAATTGTTCAATTCGCTATGTGCAGCAACCTTTTCATAAGGAGCCAGATTTCGCAGTCACAAGTGTAAATTACAATTTACAAGAATTGTGGCAGATGGGGACAGCACCGCAATAATTGGAGATTTTAGAGAATTGATCTGCGATCGCAATTTTGTCAGAGTAATCGCTCTTGAGTCTGCCTCCTTTATTGGATAGCTAGTTATCCAAGTAAAAAGGGATGCTTTTGGTGAGAGGAATCACAAAACTAAACTAACTCCTTAGCAGAAATCCTCAGAGGCTCGACTTTATGCGATCGCTTTCCTTTGGGTGCTACAAAGCGAATCTCGACATCGTAACCTGCACCCCTAGCAAGTTTTGCTAGAGTTTCAATTTTAGGAACCTGTTTCCCAGATTCAATCCGAGCTAGCTGTGGCTGTTTAATGCCAACCAACTTAGCAAAATCCCGTTGATTTAAGCCGCTAGCCTTCCTTAAAGCAATAACTTGTTTTGCACACTGGAATTCTGACTCCAAGGCTTCGTATTCAGCCTTTACCTCTGGATCTGCTAAAACCTCATCACGGATAGAATCCCAAGAAATTGTGTTAGAAGTCATCGTTTTTTAAACTACAGGCTTTTAGCTAAAAATAATAGGCGCTCCGAGTTATCACTGAACCATCCAGCAAGTATCGTGATTATAATTGCCGGACGAAGCTCTGTAACTAAGTTAGGCGAGCAGCAATCAACAAAGACTAATTAGCCTACCAATGCTTGATGTAAATATTCCGTAAGTCCACTCACTCGGAATATTTTGTGCTGCTTCTTGCTCAGACATTTACTCGCTTCCATCATATCAGTCGCGCAAAATAATGACCTACCGCAAGAAGCTAATCGAAGTCGCGTTACCACTGGAAGCAATTAACAATGAATCTGCCAGAGAAAAGTCAATTAGGCATGGACACCCTTCGACGCTACATTTATGGTGGGCGCGGCGGCCGCTAGCAACTTGTCGGGCAGTTTTGTTTTCGTCTCTGGTAGATGATCCGTCAAGTCATCCTGATAAATTTCCCACAAAAGAGGCGCAGGATACAGAAAGAAAACGCCTGTTTGAAATTATCGAGGAATTAGTGAAGTGGGAAAATATCAATAATCAGGAAGTTTTAGGCGCAGCTAAAGCAGAAATTCTCAAATCAACAAATAATAATCCACCGCCTGTCCTAGACCCCTTTTGCGGTGGTGGTAGTATACCTTTGGAAGCGCAAAGATTGGGTTTGGAGGCGCATGGTAGTGATATTAATCCGGTGGCGGTTTTGATTACCAAAGCTTTGATTGAAATCCCACCCAAATTTGCAAATCAGCCTCCGGTTAACCCTGATTCTCGCAAAAACTCTCTGACTACTAAAAAATGGTTTGGGGCGCAGGGATTAGCTGAAGATGTTCGCTATTACGGGCAATGGATGCGGGATGAGGCTTTTAAGCGAATTGGGCATCTTTACCCAAAAGTGAATTTACCACAGGAGTATGGCGGTGGTAAAGCGACGGTTATTGCTTGGTTGTGGGCTAGAACAGTGAAATGCCCTAATCCTAGTTGTGGAATGCATACACCACTTTTAAGTTCTTTTATTCTTGGCTCTAAGAAGGGTAAAGAGGCGTATCTTATTCCTCATGTATTGAATGGACAGGTAGGGTTTAGTGTAAGCAATAAGCCAGCAAAGGAGTACCAAGACTCTAAAAAAGGTCTGAAGCGTGGAATTTCAGGGGTGTTTGAGTGTGTTGCTTGTAAGACAGTAACTACTAGAAATTATGTGTCTGAGGAAGGTAAGACAAAGCGTTTGGGGGTAATACAAACTGCAATTGTAGTTCAAAGTCAGCAAGGAAGATTATATCTTCCCGCCGATTTTTCACCTTGTCCATCTAATATGCCAGAGGCCGATATTTCAGGATTAAATGTGGAATTTTCGCCTAATCCTCGTGATGTCTGGTGTAGAAATTTTGGGCTTGATACACCAGCAGATTTATTTACCCCACGGCAGCTTATAGCACTAACCACTCTTAGCGACTTAGTAAGTAAAGCAAGAGAAAAGGTACTTGCTGATGCTATAAATACCGGAATCCCAGATAAAACTTTACCGCTTTGTGAGAGTGGTAGAGATACTAAGGCTTATGCTGACGCTGTGGCGACTTATTTAGGGCTTGGTGTAAGTCGGAGCGCTAATACTATCTGCTCACTTGCAATTTGGTCACAAAGTAGAGACCAAAGTGTTAACGTATTTAGCCGACAGACTCTTCCAATGACCTGGGATTTCCCGGAAGTTAACCCATTTGCAGGAGCAGCAGGTGATTTTGGCGAAACAACTCAGTCAATGTCTAAAAGCATTGCATCATTACCTGCTAAAGGTAAATCATCAGTTTTACAAAAGGATGCTTGTGCTGAAAACACATTCATAAATCCAATTGTTATTTCTACCGATCCACCTTATTTTGACAATATAGGCTACGCTGACCTCTCTGACTTTTTTTATGTCTGGCTACGTTCTTCACTTGGAAAAATATATCCTGAGATTTTGAGTACATTACAAACACCAAAAGCACAGGAGTTAGTTGCTACTCCTTATCGCTTTGGGGGTGATAAGAAAAAAGCACAAGAATTTTTTGAGAAAGGATTAGGTAAAGCTTTTGCTCAAATGCGTAAAGTGGCACATTCTGATTATCCATTGACCATTTATTATGCTTTCAAACAGTCTGAAACAGATGAACAAGATGGAAATTGTCTTACGGCCATAGCATCTACAGGATGGGAAACCATGCTAGAAGGCTTAATTCAAGCAGGTTTTACCATTACTGGTACGTTGCCCATGCGAACCGAACGTCCTACAGGAGTTAAGGCAAAAATTAATGCCCTTGCTTCTTCTATTGCACTTGTCTGCCGACCTCGCCCGGAAACCGCACCATCTACAACCCGTCGCCAATTCGTCAACATCCTCAAACGCGAATTTCCTGATGCTCTGCAAAAACTGCAACAAGGCAACATCGCTCCCGTAGACTTGGCACAAGCCAGTATTGGCCCAGGGATGGCTATTTATTCCCGCTACAGTAAAGTATTGGAATCAGACGGCACACCAATGCCTGTTCGCACCGCCTTGCAACTAATTAACCAAACCTTAGATGAGTTCCTCGCCGAACAAGAAGGAGAATTTGACGCTGAAACCCGCTTTGCTTTGATTTGGTATGAACAGCATACCTTTAATGAAGGTTTATTTGGCGATGCTGAAACCCTCTCCAAAGCTAAGAATACAGCAGTAAACGGCTTGGTAGACGCTGGCATCCTCACAGCCAAAGTGGGTAAAGTGCGACTATTGCGCCGCGACGAATTAGCCAAAAATTGGAATCCCCAAACCGATAACCGCCTCACTGTCTGGGAAGCCACACAGCACATGATTCGTGAATTGCAAGACGGTGCTGGAAATCAAGGTGCTGCAAATTTGCTATCTCAACTGGGAACCATAGGAGAAGCAGCAAGGGAATTAGCTTATCGGCTGTATAACATTTGCGACAGAAAAGGCTGGACTGCTGAAGGTGTCGCTTACAACAGCTTAGTGATTTCCTGGCCAGAAATATCTCGCCTCGCTGCTGAAACCGAAGAATCCGCTCCCTTACAAATGGCTTTACTTTAATTATTTTCGACTCTCGTTATTAGCCTCAGCCTACTAACACATTCTGGGTGGCTCTAACGCCCATAGTCGATGTAGCGATCGTGAGGCAGCAGCCCTGAGTTAAAAGAAAAACTAGTATAAAAAATCTATGTCCGTAAGTAACCGCGAACGAGTTGGCAGGGTGCTAGACCTTTTGAGAGAAGGCTTATATCCTTTTGTGGAAAGGGAAATGCGTTCCATTTATGGTGATAAGTGGGTAGTTGCCGCTACGCCTTTTGTTCCAGAAGACCACAGCCTAAGACGTAATGTCCAGCAAATTCTCAAGCAGGACGAATCAGCACTGCTGAAACTCATGTCTAATCAGTGGCGTGAGGTGTTCAAAAAGACTCTTGGCAATGCTGAAAGAAGCTTGGTTGGGGAATTAATTGACACGCGCAACTCTTGGGCGCACAACAAGCCACTCTCTACAGATGATGCCTATCGCGCTCTTGATAGTGTATCGCGGTTACTTTCTGCTTTTTCTGCACCAGAAGCAGATGAAGTTGATAAACAAAAACAAGAACTTTTGCGGTTGCGCTTTACAGAACAAGCCCGTCGTGAAACTCGTCGTGCTACTCTCCAACCTCTAGAAGGCAATCCTGTAGGCGGTTTAAAACCCTGGCGAGAAATTGTTACACCTCACCCAGATGTTGCCTCTGGTAGCTACCAACAAGCAGAATTTGCTGCCGACCTCTGGCAAGTTTATTTAGATGAAGGTTCCGACGAATACCGCATACCTACAGAGTTTTTTAGCCGCACTTTTCTCACCGAAGGGCTAAAGCAACTGCTCACAAATGCCTTGCTACGTCTTTCTAGCAATAAAGGCGACCCCGTTATCGAACTCCAAACCAACTTTGGTGGCGGCAAAACCCACGCGATGCTGGCACTATACCACCTGTTCATGGGAGTTCCAGCATCCAAGTTACCAGGATTGGAACCAGTGCTGGAAGCGGCAAATGTTTTACCTCCGCCAAAAGTTAACACAGCAGTACTGGTAGGAAATAAAATTTCTCCCGGTCAGCCTCAACATAAAAAAGATGGCACAATTGTCCGAACACTCTGGGGCGAATTAGCTTGGCAACTGGGCGGTAGGGAAGCCTACGAAATGATTCGAGAAGCAGATGAAACTTCAACGAACCCTGGCGATCCTCTCCGGCAGCTGTTTAACCGCTATGCACCCTGCCTGATTTTAATTGATGAATGGGTAGCTTATGCGCGACAGCTTCACGAAGTAAACGACCTTCCGGGGGGCAGTTTTGACACTCACTTTACCTTTGCCCAGACTTTGAGTGAGTCGGCAAAAAACGCTAACCAAACGCTGTTGGTTGTGAGTATCCCTGCATCTGATAATGAGATTGGAGGCGATCGCGGTAAAGCAGCCTTAAGTAGACTCAAAAATGCTATTGGCAGAGTCGAATCTCCTTGGCGACCAGCAACTGCCGATGAAAGCTTTGAAATTGTGCGGCGGCGACTGTTTCAACCCATCACTGAAGAAAGTGGCTTTATTGCCCGTGATGCCATCATCCGTGCCTTTGCAGAAATGTACCAAAACCAATCTCAGGAGTTTCCTAGTGAGTGCCGAGAAGGTAGTTACAAACGACGGCTAGAAAATGCCTATCCTATCCATCCAGAACTGTTTGACCGACTTTATAATGACTGGTCAACTCTCGACAAATTCCAACGCACGCGGGGTGTGCTGCGACTGATGGCAAAGGTGATTCATTCACTTTGGGAAGGACAGGACAAGAGTTTGTTAATCATGCCTGCCAGCGTGCCAATGGATGACGGACAGGTACAAACAGAATTGACTCGCTACCTGGAAGATAACTGGGTGCCAGTGATTGAAAAAGATGTAGATGGATATAATTCTCTACCATTAGCGTGCGATCGCCAAAACCCGAATTTAGGACGTTACTCTGCCTGTCGCCGCGTTGCTCGGACGATTTACCTTGGTTCCGCTCCTACTCTAAGAGCAGCCAATCGCGGTGTAGAAGATCATCGGATCAAGTTAGGGTGTGTTCAACCAGGGGAAAGTGCAGCAACTTTTGGCGACGCTTTGCGCCGACTTACCGACCAGTCCACACATCTTTATGTCGATAACACTCGTTACTGGTTCTCAACTCAGCCTAGTGTCACCAGACTTGCCCAAGACAGAGCCGAGCAAATCCAACAGGATCAGGATAAAGTTTGGGATGAAATCATTCTCCGATTAAAGGCTGATAAGCAGCGCGGTGAGTTTGCTGGAGTACATATTGCACCAGACTCCTCCGCAGATATTCCTGATGAAATGGCCGTAAGGCTGGTTGTCATGGGGCCACAACATCCCCATAAAAATAAGGAAAGCGAAACCCAAGCCCGCACTAGAGCCGAAGAAATACTGAACCAAAAGGGAGCCAGTCCTCGGTACTGCAAAAATATGTTGCTGTTCCTGGCACCAGACAAGGCAAAACTGGAGCTATTAGAACAATCTGTTTGCCAGTACGTCGCCTGGAATTCGATTATTCGGGATAAAGAAGCCTTAAACTTAGATGTTTTTCAAAGCAATCAGGCGACGACTAAACAACAGCAAACTGACAAAGATGTAAAAAGTTTAATTCAGGAAGCTTACATCTGGTTGTTAGTGCCAATGCAACCCGACCCCCAAGGAGAGATTGAATGGCAAGAAATCCGATTGCAAAAGCAAGACTCTCCTATTCTGCAAGCAAGTCGCAAAGCAGTTCATGAAGAACATTTGATTGCTAACTATGCCGCCAGTCGCCTGCGCCTGGAAGCCCTCGATCCATATCTCTGGCGCAATGTAAACCACCTCGACCTTAAAAAGTTGTGGGAGTACTTAGCGTACTACCTTTACCTGCCACGCATCAAAAATCAACAAGTGCTATTACAAGCGATCGCAGAAGGAGTTGCAGCGTTATTGTGGAATGAAAACTTTGCTTATGCCACAGGCTGGGATGAATCCAAAGGACGTTATCTTGGTTTGAAAGCAGCTGAACACATTACCGTAACCCTTAGCAGTCAAAATCTGATAGTTAAGCCAGAAGTAGCGCAACGCCAAATTGAGGCAGATACTGCTGTTAAAGGAACTCCACCAGTAACTCCACCATCAGTTAAAGAAAAAACAGGAAGCTACAAGACTGAAAAAGAAAAAACTATTGACACTGTAATAACAGAAAATGGCTCCTCTGATAGCCAAGTAACTGTCATAGTTCCACCAAAACGTTTCTATGGTTCAGTCAAATTGGACGCATTGCGGCTAAGACGTGACGTAGGACAGATAGCAGACGAGGTTATTCAACACCTCAGTAGTTTAGTAGATGCTGAAGTAGAAATTACCTTAGAACTTCAGGTCACTGTCCCTGAAGGAGTGCCAGAGAATGTGATTCGCACAGTCAGCGAGAATTGTCGGGTTCTCAAATTTAGTAATCAGGGATTTGAACAAGAATGAAGTTGAGGTAGATAAACTTGTTAGATAGTAGTGAGGTAAAGCATTACGTCACACCCAAAGAAGTAAGGGAAAGTCTTGTGGGTTAACGGATTTGAGTGCGATCGCAGTCTTAATCATAGTTACTACTTAATTATTACTCGTAGTGACTGCATATCTTCCTATAGTTAATCTCCTTAACAAAACTAAACCCGTCAGGCATCTGACGGGTTTTTTGGGTTCTTAGGGGCTGAACTGATAGTTTGATCTATCCATAGCCTGAGAGAATCGTTCTCTTCTCTCAGGCTGCTAATTTTCCCAGGTATTCATTTTGGAGTGCAGCAACTTGTTGTTTTAGATTCTCCAAGTCCGCTTGCATTTTGGCTAAGTCTGGAGTTTTTTGAAGTTCTTCAGTCATGTAGGAACGAATCCATCCCATGATCAATTCTGAGGCTGTCTTGCCTTCAGCATTAGCTTTATTCATAAAAGCTTCCTTTGTTTCATCGTCCATTCTAACAATGATCTGATTGTTCAATTTTGTTGTCTGCCGCTTTGCCATACTACTTTCTGCTGAAAACTTTCAATCTGTAATAACTCTATTTACCTTAATTGTGGCGAATTTTGAAAATTTTGTAGTAACGCTATTGCTTTAGTAATAACAAGTAATTACAATATAGTAACAAGACAAAGGCGATCGCCCTCCGGGAAGAGACTGCGATCGCCTTTTGTTAAACCCCATCAATGAGGTTACTCAGATGATTGTACAAGATGAGTTTGACAACCAAGCCTCGGCTCAAGCAGAGTTTGAGGAATATGTTGACCACTTAGCTGACACAGTAGCGCCAGAAATTGAAATTGACTCAGTGCCAGATGATTTGGGAGAACTGTATCGAGTTTGGAATGGTTCCCATCTGCTTGGAACTTTTTATCAGAATCTTGAGGGTAAATGGGTAACACAACCCTGCAATAGCGATAAAAGACATTGCTGTGACACCTCTGCTTCAGCGCAACTTTTGATCATTGCTGTCAACGGGCTATTGGTCGCGGATGTAGCCGCTTAATGGTTTTTCTCCTATCACCTGAAGACGTGCCTAACCTCACGTCTCTTTCTTATTTTCGACGTTTTTGTATTTTATTGTAGTACTGGAAGTACAAATTTCTGCCCCTGTGTACTAAAACACTATAAACTAACACTCAGTATCTTTTTCTGATTTATGCTCTGCCTCAATACCGTAGTTGATAAAAAGAGCAGAAATGGAGATGTTTAATGCTTTTGCAAGCTTTTCAATATTTTTGAGAGAAGGATTACGGGTTCCCGTCTCAATACTTGAGATGTAATTACGGTGAAGCCCAGCTTTTTCAGCCAGTTCTTCTTGAGAGTAATCCAGTTCTCGCCGTCTTCGTCTTATCGCTTTTCCAAAACGATATTCAATGTTGATGTTATTTTCCCTCACAGCCTAATAGTGAGGTACTATCAATCATAAATCTACACATAATAAATGTAAAATTGCACACTATAAATGTTATTTTTGAGGATACTGGTGTATTTAGTGAAGTTTAGAGAAGAGAAACCGCTATGAGCGTGATCACTATTCAATGTCGATTAGTAGCCAGCGAAGATACCCGCCGCCATCTGTGGCAATTGATGGCAGAGAAGAATACACCTTTGATTAATGAACTACTTGAACAGGTAAGAATGCATCCTGATATGGAGGAGTGGTTGAAGAAGGGCAAATTACCAAATGGAGTAATCAAACCACTGTGTGACTCACTCAGTACTCAAGAACGCTTTGTTAACCAACCCAAGCGTTTTTACAAATCAGCTATTGAAGTAGTCGAGTATATCTATAAGTCTTGGTTGGCATTACAGAAAGAACGACAGCAAAAAATCGATAAAAAAGAGCATTGGCTCAATATGCTTAAAAGTGATGTAGAACTGGAACAAGAAAGTACCTTTAGTTTAAAGATTATTCGCGCTAAAGCTATTAAAATTTTGCCGCACTATATTGCGAAGGTTGAAGAAATTCATAAGCAAAATATTACAAATGGGAATGTAAATAAGCGTAAAAAAAGCAAAAACAATAATTATATACTGTTTGATATTTTATTTAAGGCTTACGATCAAGCAAAAAATCCTCTTAATCAGTGTGCTATCGCTTACTTATTGAAAAATAATTGTCAGGTTAGCGAAGAAGAGGAAGACCCTAATCGATATGCTCTACGCCGTAGTAAGAAAGTCCGAGAAATTGAACGTCTTAAAGAACAACTGCAATCAAGGATACCCAGTGGTCGTGATTTGACTGGACAAGAGTGGCTGCAAAGTCTTTTAGTAGCAACCAACAATGTTCCTGAAAGCGAAAATCAAGTTAAAATTTGGCAGAAACATCTCTTACAAAATCCTAGTCCAATACCATTTCCAGTTCAATTCACAAGCAATGAAGACCTTATTTGGTCAAGAAATGAAAAAGGTCGTATTTGTGTTAGCTTCTCAGGTAAAGAATTCAATAATCATACCTTTGAAATTTACTGCGATAATAAACAAATTTATTGGTTTCAAAGATTTTTAGAAGATCAGACCATTAAGCGCAACAACAAAGACCAGCATTCATCTTCTCTCTTTACTTTACGTTCAGGACGTTTAGCATGGCAAGACAATAAAGGTAATGGCCTTCCCTGGAAGATTCATCGTTTAACTCTTTATTGCAGCGTTGATACTCGCTTGTGGACGATTGAAGGGACTCAGGAGTTTAGGCAAGAAAAAGTAGACGAAATTACTCAAAAACTGGCCAACATGGAAAAAAAAGAACTGGCCAACATGGAAAAAAAAGAAAACTTAAATCAACATCAGCAAATTTATATTAAACGCCTTAACTCAACACTCACTAAAATCAACACCGCCTACCCACGTCCTAATCAAAACTTGTATGAGGGCAAAACATCAATTCTCATTGGTGTGAGTTTGGGTTTAGAAAAGCCTGCAACAATAGCTATTGTTGACTGCTCCACAAATAAAGTTCTTGCGTATCGAAGTGTTAAACAGCTACTTGGTGATAATTACAAGTTACTGAACCGCCAGCGACAGCAGCAGCAACGTAATTCTCATGAACGCCACAAAGCCCAAAAAAGCAACACACAAATTAAGTTGTCAGAATTGGAGTTAGGAAAGCACATTGATAACTTACTAGCACAAGCAATTATCACGTTAGCCAAAAATTACCAAGCTGGCAGCATTGTTCTACCCACAATGAAAAATGTACGCGAGAGCATCCAAAGTGAAATAGAAGCTAGGGCAGTGAAAAGATGTCCTAATTACAAAGAAGGTCAGCAACAGTATGCTAAACAGTACCGCCAGAGCATTCATCGTTGGAGCTACAACAGATTGATCGAGTGTATTCAAAGCCAAGCAGCTAAGGCAAACATTTCTATAGAACAAGGCCCACAACCTATTCGAGATAGTCCTCAAGAAAAAGCGCGAGATTTAGCGATCGCTGCTTACCATTTTCGTCAAAATAAATCTTAATCTTCAGATTGAGCAAATATGCTGAACCTTGACAATAAAATAAGTAATAGCGCCGCAGTTCATGTTCTTTGTAACCGCTGAACTGTGAAAAATATGGGGTAGTTTGACTATTGGAAGATAGTCTTGCTTTCTGACCCTAGTAGCTGCTCACCCTGATGCTGCTGTCTCCGGACAGGAATAAGGTGCGCTCCCAGCAATAAGGGCGCGGATATACTGCTGTAGTGGCTACTAAATCACCTCCGACCAAGGGGGAACCCATACCAATCCTTGTTTTCAGGCATTAGAAGAGATTAAAAATTTTCAGTCGATTCGCGCTTGGTTGCGGTGAAAGGGTTTTAGCGTTTAATGGCACACAAATTGCCCATTCAAACGGTAGTTGAAGAAGCATGGAATATAGATCCGCGCTATCAACTCTGGAATCCTTTACAAAACAAGGATTCTACAGAGGAAGGGTTACAATGACCCTTCCCGTGTTGAGCGGGTTGAAAGATGCTCAAAGGCAATAACAATAAAGCCAAAAAGTTACAATGACCCTTCCCGTGTTGAGCGGGTTGAAAGATGATAATTGTTGATGTCGTTTGTTCTATAAGTCCGTTACAATGACCCTTCCCGTGTTGAGCGGGTTGAAAGGGAACGACAGGATTTGCGCTCACCTCCACTTTATTGTTACAATGACCCTTCCCGTGTTGAGCGGGTTGAAAGCATGAATTGCGATGATGTAAAAGCACTCACTAAAATGTTACAATGACCCTTCCCGTGTTGAGCGGGTTGAAAGGTTGTCAGTTGTTTAAAGTTGTGTAAGGGGTGTAACGTTACAATGACCCTTCCCGTGTTGAGCGGGTTGAAAGTCCAATAATTTGTTGGAATTGTCCGAAGATTTTAGTTACAATGACTCTTCCCGTGTTGAGCGCGTTGAAAGTGCCGAATTGAGTTAAAGAATTTGTTAGAACTTATAATGAGCCTTGCTGCAAAAATGGATTGAAGATGTAATACCTAACAATGAGCAAGAAAGGACAAGTTATATAAATTCTTCCAGTGCAGGGCTGGTAGAAATATAAAGATTACAAGATATTAGGTATGGGTTGAAAGGGTTCAACTCCGTCCTGCTTAACTTTTGCTGCCAAGCATAGTGGTTGGACTAATTTTTTGCGAAATCAAAGAACAAAAGTTCTCTGTTTAAGTAAGGTACAGTAAAAATTTTTAGAGATTGAGTTAAACTTAAGCTTATGGTGTTCTATTTAGTAAGTCTGATGTTGACCAGTCACCGTACACAGTCGAGAAGTCTCTAATATTGCGACATTAGTTTGTGATCGGTTATCTCAAATGACTCACGACACCAATTAGTGAAAGAGCGACATTAATGTGTGAAAGACGACATTAATTTGTGAACGGCGACATCTAATTTGTGAATGTACAAATGTACAGAAGCTGAAACCCTTATTTAGTCTTACTTTTTAAAGTGGCTCAGGTCGGAGTTGAACCAACGACCCCAGGCTTATGAGTCCCGTGCTCTAACCAACTGAGCTACTGAGCCATGTTTTTCAAAATCATTAATTAATATAGCATAGAAATTTGCTCAAGACTAGCTTTTTTGTAATTTTGTTAGAACTTTCATGCCTATTGAGGTAATAGAAAACAGAAGAGGGAGGAAACTCCCTCAACTAACAAGGCAATAATTTAGTTACAGACAGCCAATTATATGCGTTCCGGTAACATAGCTATTGGGTTAACAGCACCCTTGCCTGATCGATGGATTTCAAAGTGGGTGTGTGGTCCAGTACTGTGACCAGTGCTACCCATTAAAGCAATTGTTTCTCCCTGATTTACTGCCTGACCAGGTTGCACCAGAATCTTGCTGTTATGAGCATAGCGAGTCGTGCTGCCATCAGGATGGCGGATTTCGACGAGGTTGCCGTAGCCACCATTGTTCCAGCCAGCTTTTAGTATCGTCCCCTCAGCTGAAGCGACAACTGGCGTGCCAGTGGAGTTAGCAACGTCAATTCCTTTGTGCATTCTACCCCAGCGCCAACCATAGCCAGAAGTCAGGGTTCCCTTTGCTGGCCAGGTGTAAGCTAATGTTGAGGAAGATGGAGGAGGTGTAAGTTCGTCAATGGGTCTGGGAAGATATTGATCCACTGCTGCCAAAGGCGGTAAGACCTGTGGAGAAACTGTGGTTCCTCGCATCTTTCCTAAAGAGTCAGAGGCATTTACTTTTCTAGAAGGCGTTGCCACCCTTGTGGCAGATTGAGTCCGAGAGGGAGTCCACTGGCTAGCAGAACCTAGATTAGGCAAGAATTCTGGGTTTACTGCTTCGGCAGGCCGTACAGTAGTACGGAATTGGGGCTTAATTGGCTGAACGCTATAGTTAGCCCGAATCGGTGTTGGAACTGGAATTGGTATTGCTACACTATTGGGCCTAGATGTAGGGTTAGGTTCACTGAAATTATTGGGCGTAGAAATAGGAGTGACCATAGCAGCATTATTTGCTTCAATCGCTGCTGCTGGCACAACTAAATTACCAGACTGTTGAGCGCGATATTTCTGCTGTAACCTCTGGATTTCCGCTTGTAAGCCCCGCAAACGGTCATTATTGTTATTGTTTCCCCTTGCTACCCTATTTGCTGGTGTCTTAGGCTGTTGAATCTCGGCAAAAGCTTGTGGCACTGGAATGTCACCACCGACGCCATAAGACTTAGCTGTAGGGGGGGCAGTTTCTAAGTCGGTCGCACTATTTGCCTGAATCTGTACAGTTACCGGTGTAGGGACGGTAACGCTACTGTTGTCGGCAATAGTTGGTGATGGTGAACTAGGTAGATATGAGTTAGCGCTGCCAATATTCAAAGGTGAGCTAGCTACCTTTGGAGTTTTGCTAGACTCTACAAAAGTGGGCTGACTCGCTACAGTTGCGTCAACTTGAACAGCAGGAATTTGAACAGCAGGAGTTTGAACAGCAGGAGTTTGAACAGCAGGAATAACTAGTTTTTGACTAATTCGCAGTTCATTGGGATTATTGAGGTTATTTGCCTTAACTAGTTCTGATACTGAAGTGTTGTATCTGCTGGCGATCGCTGCTAGTGTATCTCCAGGTTTAACTTCGTAAGCTGTATGTGCCGAGGAGGCAATCATTATTGGCGCCGCTGGTACAGATGCACTTGTCTGTGTCTTCTGTTTTAACCTCGATATCAGGTTCGCTTGGCTTGCATCGCTAGAAGTGTCTAACTGGGATGGTAATGCAGTCTTCTCAACCACAGTTGTCGGCTGCACCAATGCTATATCAGCTTGTGATAAATTTTTGGTCTCTCCAGACTGCAACTGCGCCAGGCTCTTTCTTAAACGGTTCGATTTTTCTTGTAAGCGATTTAGTGCGAACTCTTGTTGCGCCTTAAGTTGTGCATTTATTTCACTGTTGACTGCGCCAGATGTTGCCACTGTTTGTGGCTGGGCAGTTAGTAATGCGTTTGTAGTATCAACACTATCAGCACTATAGTCAGACAGATTATTGACTGTTGGAAAACTAGTTTCGGCTAAGGTATTGTTCAATCCCTGTGCCACTTGGGGCTTCAGGTAGGTGGAATTTTTATAACCTGCGTTTGTTTTAGAAAACGTGTTTGATGCAGGAACTTGCAAAGATATTCCACTTGCTGCGACTTGCCATTTAGCTTCAAGCCCAGGCACTTGTGAGATTGCCGTTGGTTCCACGATTACAGGATTTTCCGGCACGCTCGCTGCTGAGACTGCTTGGGACTCCAGCTTTGTGGAGGCGAATTTCACCTCGGTGTCAGGAACAGCAGGAATAGTTGAGGTTGCCTTTTGGCTGCCTACTGGCACCGCTGCTTGGGCTTGATCGCTTTGTCGAGTCACCAAAAGGCTGGTTGCTCCCATAGAGATTGCCAAGCCAATCATCGCCGCTTTTGTCCGCACCCGGCTGTTAACTTTTGGATTCATCACATTTAGCAGTTCTACCGGGGCATCATCGCTGCTGGGGGTATTGTTCAACACAGCTTTTACTCTCTTTTTCAATGCTCGTTTCAAAGACGACCTCCTATGATCACTAGCGCTTAACTGACCTCAATTTTTCTGTTGGATACTAGTCAATGATTTAGATCACAACAAACGATAGATCAAGATCACATTCACCAGAGATGCTTACGCAAGATTAACCTGCTTCTCTGATTTAGACAAGTTCACATTTGTTAGCAAAACTTAAATTTTGCTGTGTTTACTTGTCCGAACCACTCCTAACACCACTTAGGACGATTTTACTCTTTACCATTATCCGCCCTTGTCTTGCGTCAATTGCGGGGACTGGACAAACTTATTTGCCAAGTCCAAGTCGCTGCTGAAAATTAAATTGCGGCGACTTCTGGAAAAGTTATGCCCCCTGCTGTAGATATCTTCAAGATATTTCTACCCCATCAGTCTTCTCAACACGAGACTTTACGTTGATTATTCCCTAAAAAACAACCGTATTAACTATCGGCTACTTTTGGGCTGATTTCTGTCATTGATTGAGCCAAAATAGCTCAAATGTAAGAAATGACTGGATTTTAGCAATTTCGTTCCTAGTTTAGGATGTTTTAAATTCATCAAAATCTATCATTCAAATTTGGCAATATCCCAAGTTTCATATACAAATTTCTTATAATAACCTTACTATACTTGTAAGTATCTTCCACTACATTTTGCGAATAAATACAATTTTCGGTATATTATTTTACATATTATTGCTGTCACCAAGAAAATTTTTGCAATCACAAATAAATCTTCTAATAGGTTTCTGGAAAGCTTACAAGTAAATACACTTATAACCATAAATGTAAGCAACTATTCTAAATAGCCTAACTGACGACGGGTTTCAAATAAGCCAATGGCCACACTTACTGACAGATTCAAGCTGCGAACCCCCGGTTGGCTCATGGGAATATACAGGGTAGCATCGCAATCTGACAAAATTGCTGGTGGTAAGCCCGTGGTTTCACTACCAAACAGTAGCCAATCATCAGGTTGAAACTGAAAGCTTACATAATTACACTTTCCACGAACCGTATAACCCAACCACCTACCGCCACGCCCTTGATGTACGGTTTTAAAGGCTTCGAGGGATTCGTGATAGTGTAGTTTGACATAAGACCAGTAATCTAAGCCGGCTCTTTTGAGGTAGCGATCGCTAATTTCAAACCCCAAAGGCCCCACCAAATGCAACTCTGTACCTGTAGCTGCACAAGTACGGGCAATATTACCTGTATTAGGAGGTATCTGCGGGTTCACTAAAACTACCTGAGGCATTATCCGTATAATTTAAGTATTGTATAAAACAATTTATGGCCAATGTTAAATCTACCAAAAGGTAGACGCTATTCATAGGTTTTGTTAATAATAATCAAGCATCCTCTATCGATTAGATTTTTTAAAGGAAATACAAACCATCCCAGATCAATGCCTGAGAGGATATTTGGCTATTATCGGGAAATATTAAGTTTTGTGTAGAAAAAGTAAGTGCTTGTGTATTTTGGGGCTGGTAGTGACTGCAATAAAATCTTCCATTTGGTATGAAGACGAAAGTGGGGCAAAAAGGGGATAAGGGAATAAAACAAAGTGTTTTCTCAATGCTCAATCCCTAATGCCTTTTGAGTTAACCCAGCAGAGACGAACATAATTTGTCTTCGAGTTCGATTTCGCGCTCTTGGGTGGCGATAATAGCCTGAGTGATGACGCGCTGGGTGTCAAAACCAACCGTGTGTAATTGCAACCACTGTTGAGCTTCATTGCCTTCGCGGAGGATTTTGTGCAAAGGGGAAAGGAAACAGCTAAAACCTTGTTGCTTGGCGATCGCCCAAACATCTTGGTAAATTTCGGCAATCCAATCTCTGGCTATAATGGTTCTGCCATCTTGCCAATGCTTCAACTGAGCATCAAGACTACCAGCAGCAGCTGCTGCTTCGTTGTCAGCAGTCAGGGTGACGAGTTCTTCAGCAGAGAAAGTGCTTTGGGTTAACGGATCGATGCTGGGGTTTTCGATTATTTGCAACAAACGCGCTTCTAATAAGGCAGTAATAGCCAATAAGGCAATGGGATCTGTGACTAAATCGCAAATTCGTAGTTCTAGGCGATTCAAGTCATAAGGACGGCGATCGCCATTTGGTCGCACCGATGCCCACAAATGCCTTACATTCTGCATGGTTCCGGCAACCAGTTGATGTTCCACCCACTGGATATGATCGCTGTGGCTGGCAAATAAGGGCACATGGCTAGGCGTTTGTGGGAAGACGCCCCAACGAGTGGAGTGATAGCCAGTAGCTTTGCCATCCAAGAAGGGAGATGAGGCGCTGAGGGCGAGAAATAGGGGCGCTTCCATACGGATGACTCGACACGCCCGCATTAATACTTCTGGATCGCTGATGCCGACATTGATGTGTACGCTGGCGGTAACTACTTTCGTGCCGTAGGTGTTCTCAATGTAATCATGATAGGGGTTTGCTGGATCGGAACGGAGAAAGCGATCGCCCCCACCCAAAGATAAAGTACTCCCCGGTATCAGGGTGTAATCGCCCAGACGATTGAGGTAGTTTCGCAACTCCCGCCGGGGACGCAGCAATGCACACAATAAATTTTCGTAATTATGGGATGGTTGAGTTATGTACTCGACGTTGCGGCTATCTGGTTCGCGCATAAATCCATCCAAAGCCGCAACAATTTTGTCGGAGAGACCGACGATTTCACCTTGAGGCGTGCCAGTATACATCTCAATCTCAAAGCCTTTTAATAAGACCACCTTGTTCTCCTCGGCTCTCTCTACCTATAAATTGTATCGAACAAGACGAATCTCTGGATCTATCTTTAAGTCAATCAAAGGTTAAGAATCATTTAATTGCCAATCCCCGCGAAATCAAGACGGCATATTTGTTCTGGGCTGTCTTTGATAAATTATTACTATTGAGGTATGAAAAATATCCTAGTGTAGGTTAAGTACAGGACAAAATAAAATCATTGGGTGAATCACTCTCTTGAACAATCTTGAGACGTATAAATTGTGCCCATACTTCATCACTAAGTAAGTTTAAAGCAGTTTCGGGATTATTAATTGCGATCGCGCCGAGAACTTTACGCCATCCCTGTTGCAATAACTCAATAAAAGTCTCTTCAATAGAAACTTGACTCAGCAACGAAAGTGCAGTTTTAAAACTTGCTGAATCATCTGATAATTTTTTCAACTTTAATCCCTGTAGTGCTACATTCAACCATACAGGCAGAAGTTCCAACCAATTATTTTTTTGTATCTCTTTGAGTGCAATATCTTCCATACCTAGCGTACCCCATAGACATAAAGACTCTATTGCAAGTTTAGAATCGCGGTTTTCTAGAGAACTTTGCCATAGTTTTTGAGCGTGATTTTGGAAGCGATTAGCAAGAAATTCATAAGCTTCTTGGACTTGAAGTGGAATTGTAACTTTATAAACTGACTCACCTCGTGGTAGGTAATCGCCGCGATAGGATAACCAGTTATGAGAGCCGCAAAGATGGATTTGTTTATCAACTATTACTTCTTTAACATGGGAATCTCCCAACCAAAAAACCTGTACAGATGGTAAACCATCAGGCGTTTTGATCGCTCGAAGTTTTTTCTCTACTTCTGGTGGAATTGGTTTATCTTCATCTTCTTGTAGCCGTGCAATTCCATATCCAATTAAAATCCGAACTCCGTGATTAGCTAATTTCTGTAATAAATTTAGAAATTTTTCATTGACAACTGCCTGATTAACCCAAGGAGAATAAATTAGAATGTGACTTTTAGCCGAATTTAAAACTTCTGAAAAAGCTAGGCTAATTTGTCCATCGCGTAACTGTACAGCTTCACCTAAGGCTTTATAGTTATCTATTTCACTAGTAGCTTTTGTGGCAGTTTCTAGCGCCTTTTGGCGAATATTTTCAAGTCGAGCCTCTATTTCAGTATTTTTTTGCTTGAGAATGGCTTCACGTTCCAAATTGATGGTTTCGGTTGATAATTTACATAATGCTTGCAAAGATATTTTACCTTCAGTGTGTAGAACTTCTAACCAATTTGATGCTGACTCTAAAATTTGCTTTCCATTCCTTATTTGAATGTTCAATTTATCTTCAAGGGCATCAAAGATAACGAAAAGCGATATCTTTCTCCAAAATTTTTGAGTCGAAGCTAGTACTCTATAGGAAGTTACGATTTTTCCCTCTTCTGGGACATGAAGTGCTAGACCTGAAACTTGAATACTTTTTTGGATTTCTTCAAGCAGTAAGGAAGAGATATCAGCAATTGTACGATCAATAGCGATAAAGTCTGCCAAGTCAGGTAAATTTATCGTTGTCTCATTTAAAGATTCAGATTGAAAGGTTATCTTATCGCTTAAAGGGTCTGTAATAGCATAAATTTGTATAGGATATGGCGGCTGTGGTACAGACCCTTTTTCATAAAATGAGCGGCCTTCAGGAGTAACTGTAATTGGCGATGTTGCTGATAGAGTTTGTAAGGAACGAAGAGTTGTAGTAGTAGTTTTTATAAATACAGAATCAAGCCCAAGTACAGAGGCTAATTCATCCTCTGTTGGCGGAGGTTGAAATTCAATAGCAGCGCGGATGATAAATTCTTCGAGTACATTAAACTGGCGGGGTTCCTTAATATTTACTTCTACCTGAGTTTGACGCAAACTATAACGGAATTCACGCGCTGCTAAAACTGATAAACTAGGACTTTGCGCTTCTATTTCGTCTACCAGCTTTTTGATATTTTCATCAATTGGTTTAGCAGAAGAGGCGAGAAACATCAACGAAACCTCCATGTAGATGCACGATATTTGAAACTTCAGAATACATACTCCCGACTTGTCCACGCTGCTGAGTAAATAGCGAATGACAACCCACAATTACTAATAGTTCTTGAGCGCGGGAAAATGCAACGTTAACTCGTTCTGGTTTCTTGGCAAATCCCACATCTCCTCTACTATTATTACGAACCATACTCACAATTACAACAGGTCGTTCCATACCTTGAAATCTGTCTACTGTACCAGTGATGATTTGCAACGATGGGAAATGTTTAGATTGCAGGCGTTCATCAATTTTTCTGAGTTGAGCAACATAAAAAGTAATCACGGCGATTTCTTTTTTTGGTTCACCATTAGCAACTCTAGATGCCCAAGTACTCTCAAATTGCTTACATAGACATTCAATCGCATTAATTTCTGGAATATTAAAAAATGAAGTTCCTGTCATTTCTTCTTGAAACTTATTACCTACAGGCGTTTTTACCCAGATAAGATGGTGATATTCTTTGATGATTTTGCCTGTTAAATTATGTGCGCGTTTTGTATCCGGCTCCAAAATACCACATTCTAGTTTACCATCATAAAACTGATTGATTGCTCCCATAATTATGGGGTGCATTCGATATTGAATATTTAACATTTCTTTGATGCTATCATTAGCACCTTCAAACTGAATTTTAAAGAGTGATTCTTGCAATAATTGTAATTCTGTATTTGTGCTGCCAATCTCTTGATAAACTTCCTCTAAAGTCTTTGTGTCAAGCATGGGTGGTAATTGTCGATGGTCGCCAACCATGATTAACTTTTTACCTTTTAAGGCAGGGATTAATAACTCTGGAGGAGTACATTTACTAACTTCATCAATAATGACAACATCAAAGTATTTGAATTCTTGTGAAAAATTGTAATTTGCAGCTTGAACACAAGTGATACCAACGACATTGGCATTATCTAAATAAATCCGCTTTAAATCGTTGTGATCGCTTTCCGTTGGCTCTCTTAATTTTCCTATCCAATCTTGGACAAAGTTCTGATATCGATTAAGATAAAATTATTCATTTTGAAGTTGCTGTTGCCAATCTTCAAATTTAGTCCTGATATTGCGTAAAAATTCCAGATTAAACAAGTCTTTAGAATCAACTTCAAGCTTTAATTTACCAGGAATTGCTTCCCAAATTGACTGCCACCAAGTTCGCTCAGTTAATATGTATTCTAATTGCTGGTGTAAATGCTCAACAATTGTCTGTATTTGACTTTGAGTTTCTATAAATTGGTTTTTGTAGGTTTCCGTTGTTTTCTGTAAGCTAGTAATGCGAACTATGAGCAGGTCTTTGCTAGTAGAAAGTGTGGTAAAAGGATCGATTAAAGAAATTAAAGTATCAAGTTGCTTGGTACGAATTTCCCAGTCCCGTATTTTTGCTCTAAATTGTGGTATTTTAGCCAGAATATTTGAAGGATTATCGAGGTATTCTTGCACTAAAAGTCTTAATTCTTTGGGTAAGTATGGGAAGGGTAAAAGTTCTTGTAAGAGTGCGATCGCTCTTTGAAATTTGAAGTCAGCTTCACTGCGATAATTTTCTAGCTGCTCTTGATTAGCAGATATTTTTTGCTGCTCATTAGCCGCCAGCCTCATCTGTTCATTTAATTGAACCTCAAGCTGGCTTTGCTCTATTTCTGTTTCAGCCTGTAGTTGCTTCAGCCATGTACGCGCACTCGTAACTATACCATTAACCACCTCCTCTGCAATTTGGGAGATAGCGGATTCACTTTCAACAGGTTGAACTCTTTGACGTATAATCTGGGCTTGTCTCCTAATAGCCTCAAGAGTTACCGTCGCACCATAACGGCGGCTATACGGACGTAATTTTTGAGCTATGGAATCCAAACTTTGCTGGTTGACAGCAACCTCAAGTATCCATTCGATAATCCGACCCCAGACCCCTAGTGGTTTCTCAATGTCATTGATACTATTTTGTGCTAGTTGCTTCAGCTTTATGAGAGATTCCACAGGGTCTAGCGCGTTAATAACACTCACCTGGCAAATGGCAGCTTCATCGATTGAGCGATTACCTAGTATATTTCGTCCCCGCACAAGTAAATCTCTGATTTCAGTAACCCGACTGCGTACCCTATCCCATTGGCGATAATTTGGAATTAATTCATTGACTTTCAACTGACACTGATCAATACTCTGTTGCCAGGGTAGATATTGAACTGCGATCGTTATGCTTCGTAATCCCGAAGGTAATGAGATTAAGTCAACTGTAAAGTCTTGACGATTTTGTAAGCACTGTGCCAATACATTGGCAATATTTAAATTAGCTGTAGAGAGCCATATATCAAGGTCATTTATTGCTAAACTGACCTCAGATTGACGGTTATGTAGATTCCTAATTCTTTGGTGCAAACTTTGTTGGTTAGCAAGCAATTCTTGGTGATTTGACTTTAGGCGAGCAAGAGATTCTGAATTTTGTGTGTAAGTTTGTGCAGCTAACTCTGCTTCGGTCATTGCCATAGCTATATCACTGGCATAAGCTAATGCTGTACGAACTTCAGCAATCCAAGAAGCTACAGTGTTCTGCAACCAACCAGCTAAACCAAATAAACTATAATTTGGACGAACTATACCAAGTTCAGAAGCCAAATTAATTGCTAACCGAAGATTTGCTGCAAAGTTTCGCAAGGAAGCGTCTGTAGATGTGTATTTATTCAGACTAGCCCACAAATTAAGAAGTGCTGGATCTTGCCAGTCTACTGAAGGGGCTTGATTCAGCAATTCCTGTAAAGCAGTTTTCAGAGATTCAACCTTGCCTAGTTGAGATGTGGCTTGATTGTATTCATTTTTTTGGGTCGTACAAGCTGACTCTAAATTAGTTTTACGTGTCTGTAATAAATCCTGCTCTCTCTTAAATACCTCTTCTACTTTCAGGTATGCTGTGAATCGTTGTGATGATGCCAGCAATTGACGTAAAACTCTTACATTATCGAGGCGTTGGGCAAGATTTTTTTCGCAGTCAGTAGCAGTATTTTCTAACCATGTGCCAATTACTCGATCTTCTAAAAATGGCTGTCCTTGTATTCCAACTTTTTCGACATTTCCCTTTCGCACAGCCCGAATCAGTGGGTTATGAACTAATCGACTCAGGGCGTTATCTACTGCTAAATTGGCTTGAGAAGTAATTAGAGTGCGTCCACCCCGTAGAGCAACTTGATAGCAAATCTCGGCAATGACGGTAGTTTTCCCAGTACCTGGTGGCCCTTGAATGAGAACTAAATCCTCAGCGGCAAGCACTGTTTCTACCGCTGCTTTCTGACTAGGATTAGCTGAGGACAACAACAAATCCTCTGGTCGCAATTCGACAGTTTTTTGAATAGGTCTTGCTTGGGAAGCGTCGAATAAAAAATTTCCCAAATAGGGATTTTGGGTATGTCCCTGTTTTAATTGTGTCAAGGCTGCTTTTTTGCGTTTAATCTGTTGGATGTCACCAACTGCCTCAAAAAACAAAAATCCGGTAGCTGGTAGCTGATAATGCCCTGCTGCCATGTAGTCAGCTAAATCGCGTTCTAGCCTTATGCGGATAATGCAACTGTTTGGGAGAACTTCTTCAATAATTCCTAATTGGCGGCTGTTGCGCCAGTTTTGTCCTTTGGGAGTAGCCTCGAATAGCTTAACCTCTTCATTTTTTGCTCGTTTTACCCGTTCCCAAAAGTTTTCCACAGCCAAGGAATTTTCATCAGAACCGTCAATAGTAGCTGAGGTTACGTCAATCTCAAAAGTGATCCGTCTTCCGAAGCCATTGTGGCTGAAAAAAGGCACACAAAATTGGCGTGT
This sequence comes from Nostoc sp. DedQUE12b, assembly GCF_034530835.1. Classification (NCBI taxonomy): domain Bacteria; kingdom Bacillati; phylum Cyanobacteriota; class Cyanophyceae; order Nostocales; family Nostocaceae; genus Nostoc; species Nostoc sp. DedQUE12b. The sequence goes on from NZ_JAVRCI010000077.1 coordinate 31,200, forward strand.
TTTAGCGATTTTTTCCTCAATCTGTAAAAATACTTCCCAAATTCGCAGATGATCTTCTGTAGGCAGATTCCGTGGCAATACCTTTGGTGGAATTGGCTTCGGGGTATTAGAGGCAGGATTTGTTAGGATTTTGATTTTAGGTTTAGGAATTTCCGAAGTTTGTTGTTTGTGAAGGGGAGCAAGCCGATTTGGAGATATAGTCTTTGATGAAGTTGGTTGATGACTTGTTATAGCTAATTCCTGTTGTATCCCATTTGTAGATGCATATTTTTTAGCAGCCAAACGGATTCGTTCTGCATCAAATTCTGAAATTTTGCTACTATAGCTTTTGACCACGATGTTGAGTTGGTCGCAAATTGCTAGTAACTCTTTATTATCCAAATTCAATTCTTTTGATAGCTCATAGATTCTGACTTGCGCGTTGTTCATCCACTGCTTGCCTTTGCCAACAAAGTTTTCCAAGTCTAGTATTCCCAAATGCTGAGATGGAACACCATCATGAACTTCTGCGGCTTTGCTTATGTTGGGTAGTATTGCTCACAAACAATAAAATTGCCGCCCTCTTAGAGAGGTCGGTAATCTAAGTCTTTCAATTTTCACAAATCAAATAGAATTGCTATCTATTCTGTATTCTCAATCCTACACAATTACTCAAAACCAAAATTTTACTATGAAAAATCCAGCTTTGGTGATGGCTAATTTGCCCAGTATATCGCCTCAATTTCGTCTACAAAATTATTGCGACTGTCATCAATCGGTTTAGCAGAAGAGGCGAAAAACATCAACGGAATAAGATTGGATAATTGAATTTGTACAAATACTTGTAACCCATGAAGCAAACTACTTTTATGCTTTCAACAACTCTTGGCGATGACTAGACCACCAAGCAAATCCAGCACCAGTCACAAACATTAGCAGACTATAAATTGCCCCAGGAATGGCCATTGTGGGAGTATTTAGCAGCGTAGGGGTAAAAGCGATCGCGATCGCCAGAGTTCCATTTTGAATTCCTACTTCTATGGTAATTGCCGTAACGCTTTTTTCTCCTAATCGGGTTAAGGTTGTGATCGCAAAACCTAAAGCCATTGCTACTATATTCAAAACCAGAGTTCCCCAGCCCACATCTATTACATAAGAAATAAAATTATTCCGTTCTCGCAACAGCACTCCAGTAATTACCACCGTCAGGAAAAATAAAGACAGCCACTTTACAGGTTTATCTGCCAGCTCGGGTGCATATATACCTAACATGATAATAAATAGAGCCAAGGGCAGAAAAACAGCCGTCAGAAAATTTGCTTCCATCCTTAACCCGCGTTGGTAACAATAAAAGGTAAGGATTCAGGTCAAGAGGTATTGACAAATGTGACATCTGAGGCGGAATAT